>JBOHRY010000223.1:0-9091 GCA_050732955.1 Gemmatimonadales bacterium
CTTGTGGTGCGGCCCGCTGGTGATCTCCCGGCGAACCGCGGCGTGCTGACGCTCGACGCGGGACTCCAGCCGTGGAGTCCGTCCGGCGGGCATCTAACCATCTCGATCGTCTCCAACGACACGACACCGGTGCCGGTGACACTGTCAGTCGGCAATCGCGTGCTGCGCGACGTGCTGGTGACTCCCGGCACGGCGTCGGTGCAACGCATCGGACCTCAGGCACCAGGATGGCTCACGTTGACCGCGAGCCTGCCGCCGGATGAATTCCGGCTTGACGATTCTCGCACCATCGCGGTGCGCGTAGCGCCGCCGCCCGCCGTGCACTGGGATTCGACCGACCGCTACGTGGACGCCGCGGCGCATGTGCTGGCGGCGGATGGCCGCATTCGCACCGGCAGTGGCGTGGAGCTCGGCGCCCTCGGCAACGGGCCGAGCATCGTCTGGCCACCGGACGATCCAGCGCGTGTCGGTGCGATCAATCGGCAGCTTGCTGCGCGCGGAATCGGCTGGCATTTCGGCGCGATCGTGCAAGCCGCTGGTCAACTCGACAGCGGCGCGCTGATTCCGACCAGGGAAACCGTCGCCAAACGCTACCGGATCGAGCGCGACGGTGCAGGAGAAGTGCTTGCAACCGCGGGCGGTGAACCGTGGCTGGTGCGATCTGGTGACGTGCTGCTGCTCGGTTCGCGTCTCGATCCGGCGTGGACCGGGCTGCCATTGTCGGCATCGTTCGTCCCGTTTCTCGACGCGGTGCTGACCGGCACGGCGCAAGGTTCCGTCGTCAGCGCCGACCTTCTTGTCGGTGAGCCGATGCGCCTTCCCGATCGTGTCACCGCGGTGGCGCTCGAGGGAACGATCACCTCGGTCACCGGCGGCACCGACTGGACGCCACGACGCGTTGGCGTGTTCCATTTGCTGGCTGGTCCGGATACCTTGGGCGCGGTATCTGTCCGGCTCGACCCGCGAGAATCGAATCTCTCGCGGGCGCCGGATCGTGCCGTCCGTGCCCTCTGGCCGGGTGCGATCGTGGCTGGGCCGGACGATGGCCCCGCGTTCACCTTCGCATCCATTGGACGTGGCGATCTTCGCGGCTTGCTGCTCCTGCTCGCGCTTGCCTGCGCATTGATCGAAACAGTGCTGGTTGGAGGGATGCGAACCAACAATGCACGACCGAACATTGCAGCACGACCCCGGAGCTCGATCGTAAGTTGAGTTTGCCCCAGATTTTCGATGCCTTCGACCGCTGTGCGACGGTTCGCGCGCTGGCGGAACGGATTCCCGCGCGCGGCACCACCCTTCGCCTCGACGGACTTCCCGGCTCGAGCAGCGCCGTTCTCGCCAGCTGGCTCACGACTCACGTCGGCGCCGGGCGCCTCGTGGTGATCCTCGCCACGACTCCGGCTGACGCCGAACGCTGGCTCACCGACCTGCAACACTTGGCCGGCAGCGGCGTGGCGCTCTATCCCCAGCGCGAGGCCCTCGGCGAGGACGAGCCGCACTTCGAGATCGCCGGTGAACGGGTCGAGACCCTTGAGGCGTTGCTGCGCGGCGAGCTACGATTGCTTGTTACCACCGCGCGCGCGAGCGCTGAGCGCACCGCTGTCCCGGCGGCACTGCAATCGCTGCGTTTGCAATTGAGCGTTGGCTGCGAACGACCGTTGCTGGAGATCGTCGACGCGTTGGAACGCATGGGGTACACCCGCGTTCCCACGGTGGCGGAAGTCGCCGAGTTCTCGGTGCGCGGCGGGATCGTCGACGTGTACGGCTTCGGCATGGCGTCGCCGGCGAGGCTCGAGTGGTGGGGTGACAGCATCAGTTCGATCCGCGCATTCGACCTCACCACGCAGCGTTCCGGCGCCGATCTCGGCGACATCACCATCCTGCCGATCAAGCACGTGCCGGTGGCCGACACCGAAGACGTCGCAGTCGAACGACGTTCGCTGCTCGAGTTGCTCCCCAGCGACGCGCTGGTGATCGAGGAGCGGACGCACCCGGATCTGGAAGAAGTCGAGCGGGCCTGGCGCGAAGCCGAACACCATCTCGACATCGCGCGGCGTCTGGGCGAGCACGCGCCGCCGCGCGAAGACCTCTACCTCGATCCGCCGGCCTGGCAGGCGCGTCTCGCCGGCTTCGCGCGCCTGGTCCTCCGCGACGAACCGGCCGACATGCAACTGGGATTCTTCCCGCCCGAGCGCGTCGATCGCGACCTCAACCGCCTCCGCGCCATGCTCGGCCACGGTACGCCGACGCTCATCCTCTGCGACAACGAAGGCCAGCGCGAACGTTTGGGCGAGCTGCTGGAGACCAATGGCTTCCGGCCGGAAGGCACCACGCTCGTCGTCGGCGCGCTGGATGGCGGCTTCGTGCTCCCCACGCTCCGGGTGCTCACCGACCACGAGATCTTCCGCCGCGCTCGCCGGTTGCGTCGTGCACGACGCTACCGCCAGGCCGCACCGTCAACCGTCACCGGCAATCTCGCGGTCGGCGACTACGTCGTGCACCTCGACCACGGCATCGGGATCTATCGCGGCATTGCCACGATCACGGTCGAAGGCGGCGTCATCGAAGTGGCCGTGCTGGAGTACGAGGGCGGCGATCGTCTCAATGTGCCGCTCTATCGCCTCGATCAGCTGGAGCGATACCGCGCCGCCGAGGACGATGGCGATCAGCCGCCGCCCAAGCTTCACCGCATCGGCGGGACGCACTGGCGCAAGGTCCGGGAAAAAACCCGGCAGGCGATCCAGGCGATGGCGGCCGAACTCCTCGACCTCTACGCTCGACGCCGATCGGTGGCCGGCTACGGCTTCCCTCCCGACACCCGCTGGCAGCGCGAACTGGAATCCTCCTTTCTCTACGAAGACACCCCCGACCAGCGCACCGCGACCGAAGACATCAAGCGTGACATGGAGCGCCCGATGCCGATGGATCGCCTGCTCGTGGGCGACGTCGGCTATGGCAAGACCGAAGTGGCGGTGCGCGCGGCGTTCAAGGCGGTGCAGGGCGGCAAACAAGTGGCCGTGCTGGTGCCCACCACGATTCTCGCCGAACAACACTTCCGCACCTTCGCCGATCGCCTGGCTGATTATCCGGTGACCGTCGAAGTGCTCTCACGATTCCGCACCCTCAAGCAGCAGAAGGAGACGGTGCGGAAGCTGGCGGAGGCCCAGCTCGACATCGTCATCGGTACCCATCGCATTCTCTCGCGCGATGTGCTCTTCAAGGATCTCGGCCTCCTCATCGTGGACGAGGAGCATCGCTTCGGCGTCAAGCACAAGGAGCGACTCAAGCAGCTGCGGCTCGCGGTGGATGTGCTCACGCTCACCGCCACTCCGATTCCGCGCACTCTGCACATGTCGCTCGCGGGCCTCCGCGACATGACGGTGATCGAAACGCCGCCGCGCGACCGCTCGCCGATCCTCACATTCGTCGAACCGTGGGACGACGGTTTGCTGGATGAAGCGATGGCCCGCGAGCTCGATCGCGGCGGCCAGGTCTTCTTCGTGCACAACCGGATCGAGACCATCGCGACGATCGTGGCGCGCGCGCGGGCACTGGCGCCTCGCGCTCGCGTGGAGCTCGGCCACGGACAGATGCCGGCCGACGAACTCGAGGACGTGATGCAGCGCTTCGTCGCCGGCGACGTGGACGTGCTGGTCTCGACGATGATCGTCGAATCCGGACTCGACGTGCCCAACGCCAACACGATGATCGTGCACGACGCCCACCGCTTCGGCTTGGCGCAACTCTATCAGCTCCGCGGTCGGGTCGGACGTTCACACCGGCGCGCCTACTGCTACCTGGTGGTGCCGGACACCATTGACGTCGCGGCCGAAGAACGCCTCAAGGTGCTGGAGCACCATACCGATCTGGGAGCCGGTTACCGAATCGCCCTCAAGGACCTCGAACTCCGCGGGGCGGGCAACCTCCTCGGCGCCGAGCAATCGGGGCATGCCCACGCGGTGGGATTCGACCTCTACCTCCGCTGGCTGGAGGAGACGGTGACCGCGCTCAAGGGCCGGGTGGACGGCGAGGCGCCGCAGCCTCCGGACGTGGTACTCGACCTCCCGGCGCACCTCCCGGATGGCTATGTCCCGGACGATGGCATCAAGCTGGACCTCTATCGCCGACTGGCGCGGGCGTCGGCTCCCGGCGACATTGATGAGCTGCGAACCGAACTGCGCGAGCGTTTCGGACCCCTTCCGGCCGAGGCCGAAGCCCTGCTGGACATGAGCCGGCTGCGCACCATGGGTGCGCGTCTGGGACTGCAGCATGTGCTGGTGCGTGGCGACGAAGCGCGCCTGACCTTCCGGCAAGGCGCCGCGCCGCGAATGGCGGGGCTCACCCAGGCGCTGGATGACGTGCAGCTCGCGGCCGAGGTGCGGCGAACCGTACCGCTGTCGTTGCGGTTATTGCGCTTGGGCGGCGAGGCGCTGGTGCCGTCGCTGGTCCGGGCCCTGCGGCAAGTCGCCGCCTGAGGCTCGCTGGTCTATCACACACTTTCGGGGAGTCCGATGCGTCGTAACATGATGGTGTCGCTGGTCGGGATGGTCGCGCTGGTGGCCGGGTGCGGGATGTTCTCCGCGCATTCGGATGTCATCGAGGAGGCGGCCGGCCAGCAGTTCACCGCCGAGCACCTCGCCAGCATCATGACGTCGGTCAAGGGCCCGATGCAGTACGACGTCAAGACCGGCGAAGTGATCACGCATCTCTGGACCGACATGACGCTGTTCGCGCAGGCGGCGGCCACCGGCAAGTTGAAGACCGATTCGGCGCTCGTCGCCGACGCCATGTGGCCGACCATCGTTCAGGCCACCGCAGCACGGTGGATGGACACTGTCGTGGCCCAGAAGTCCAAGGTCCCCGACGCCTCGGTGGACAGCGCTTACAAGGCCGACCAGGTGCGCGCGGTGCAGCACATCCTGGTGCGGGTGGATTCGTCCGCGCCCAAGGAGGACAAGGACGCCGCGCGCAAGCGGGCCGATCACTTCCTCTCGATGATCAAGTCGGGCTACAGCTTCGCGCAGCTCGCCTACGACAGCACCATGGACGACGGTTCGAAGGCCGACAGCGGCTGGTACGGTCTCGCGCCCAAGGCCCGCTGGGATCCGCCGTTCGGAAACGCGCTCTGGAAACTCAAGCCCGGTGAGGTGTCTCCCATCGTCCAGGGTCGCTTCGGCTTCCACATCATCCGCCGTCCGTCGGACGCCGAATCGGTCAAGCTCTGGCGTGATTCGCTGACGCGCGCATCCGCCGGCCCGATCCAGGCGGCGTACATGGCGCAGGTGACGACCGCCAACGACGTGAAGGTCGACGCCAGCGCGGTACCGCACATGCGCGCGGCGCTCGATGACCTCGATGGCCACCGCGACGACCACACCGCGCTCACCACCTACAAGGACGGCTCCTTCACCACCGGTGACTTCGTCCACTGGGTCCTGGCGATCACCGCCGATCCGGCGACCGGCCCCGATCAGATCACCAAGTTCAAGTCGGCCCCGGACAGCCAGTACGTCGGGCTGGTCAAGGAATTCACCCAGCTCCAGCTGGTGGTGCGTGAAGCCGACCGCCATCACGTGCACCTGACCGCTGCCGAGTGGAAGCAGATGGAGACCGGGTTCGCTACCGACGTCGACTCGATCAAGGCCGCCATCGGCTTGACGCCGGCGGTGCTCGATCCCAAGGCGAGCGAACACGATCGCACTCGCGCGGCGCAGCTCAAGGTCGATGAGTTCTTCGACAACCTCGCGGCACAGAAACCGGGAACGCATTTCCGGCCGCTGCCCGGACTCCTGGCCGCGACGCTGCGCGTGCACTTGCCGACCAAGTTCAACGCGATCGCCCTGCAGCACGGCCTCGATCTCGCGCGCTCCAAGCACTCGGCGGACAGCGCCAAGGCCAATCCATCAGGTGCAGGCGGCGCCGCACCGCCTCCAGCGCCGGGGCTGCGGCCCGCGCCCGGTGGCCCGCCGGTAGGAAATCCGCCGCCACCGCCCGCCCCCGCGCCCAAGAAACCGTGATCGGTTTCCGCGCCCCGGTCCGCCTCGCCGCGATCCTTCTGGGATTCGCGGCGGGGCGGCTGTCGGCGCAGAGCCAGGTATTGCCGGACACGACGACCGTCGATCACATCGTGGCGGTGGTCGGCACCGGTGCCATCCTGTCGAGTCAGGTGCAGGAAGAGATTTACGCCCGGCTGGCCAGCGGCCAGGAGCATCTCCCCGACGCGGCCAAGGATTCCAGCGCCTATCTCAAGGCACTCGCCGCCATGACGCGCCGTTATGTCGATACCTTGGTGGCCTTCGAACTGCTGCATCGCGATGCGCTCGCCGACACCAGTATCAAGGTGACCGATCAGGAAGTCGCCGACGCAGCCGATCAGGTGATCCAGAACGCCCGCAAGAACTTCAAGTCCGAAACCGAGTTTCTCGCAGAGTTGAGGAGTAGCGGATTTTCCAGCGCCGAGGACTGGCGTTCGTCGCTCCTGGAAAAAGAACGTCGCTCGCTTATCGTCTCGCGTTACCGTGCCGAGCTCAAGTCTGATAACAAGATCAAGGAAATCACGCCGACCGAGAAGGAGATGCGTGCGTTCTACGCGGCGCACCTCAACGACTTTGGCGAGTATCCCGCGTCGGTGTCGTTGGAGCAGATCGTGGTGGCGCCGCGTCCGACGGATTCCGCGCGGGCCCGCGCGAAAGAGCTCGCCGATTCGCTGGTGATCGAGCTCAGGAAAGGCGCCGACTTCGCGACGATGGCCAGCCGGTTCTCGATGGACGAGGCCACTCGCCAGAAGGGCGGCGACCTTCCCTGGTTCCGTCGCGGTGAGATGGTGCGCGAGTTCGAGGATGCCGCCTT
The DNA here is from genome assembly GCA_050732955.1 of Gemmatimonadales bacterium. Taxonomy (GTDB): domain Bacteria; phylum Gemmatimonadota; class Gemmatimonadetes; order Gemmatimonadales; family GWC2-71-9; genus Palsa-1233. The sequence goes on from JBOHRY010000223.1 coordinate 6,850, forward strand.
CGCGTTGAACGTCGGCCAGGTGTCGGATCCGGTCGAGAGTCCGTTCGGCTTTCACATCATCCAGGTGCAGCGTGTCAATCCGGGCGAACGACAAGTGCGGCACATCCTGATCATTCCCGAGATCGATTCCGCCGGCGCCGCGGCCGCGCACACCCGGGCAGTGGCGATCGCTGCGGCGCTCAAGCAGGGTGCATCATTCGATTCGCTGCAGCACCTCTACCACGATCGCTCGGAGGAGCAGGAACTGCTTGGCTATCCGGTCGATTCGCTGGCGAAGACGCGGTACGCCGCTCCGATCGCCGGGCTCGACAGCAGCCAGACGAGCGAGCCGTTCCAGCTGGTGGTGCCGGACCATCCGCTCCGGAGCAAGTGGGCGATCGTCAAGCTCCTGCGCCGGAGTCCTGCCGGGCCGCGAAGTTTCGACGATCTCAAGGAGCAGATTCGTAACTACGTCGGCAACTCGCTCGGCGAACAGGACTACATCAATCAGCTGCGCGCCCGGACCTACGTCGACATTCGAACGCCGTGAGTCCGCGTGTCCGGCTCGCGGTCACGCTGGGAGACCCTCGAGGCATCGGACCGGAAATCGCGAGCGCGGTGCTCGCCCTGGGAGTTGACGCCGACATCACCGCGCTTGGCGCCCGTGAACAGATCGCGGAACTCCCGGTATCGGAACGGATCGCCACCGGAAGCTGGCGGCAAGGTGGTCCGGCACGGCCGGCGGCGGTGGAGGCAGGGCTGATCGCCGGGCGCGCCATCGAACAGGCCGCGCGTCTCGCACTGTCCGGTCGAGTCGACGCCATCGTCACCGCTCCCGCAGAGAAGCACGCGTTGCATCTGGCGGGATTTCCGTACCCGGGACACACCGAGTGGCTCGCCCATCTCGCCGGCGGCTGCGACGTCGCGATGATGCTGGCGAGCGAGCACCTGCGGGTGGTCCTCGTGACGACGCACGTCGCGCTGCGTGACGTGCCGCTGCTGCTCACCACCGAGCGCATCGTGCGAACCGGCGAGATCACGCGCACCGCACTGCGGGAGCGGTTTGGTATCGCCGAACCGCGGTTGGCGCTCTGCGCCTTGAACCCGCACGCCGGCGAGCAGGGCCTCTTCGGTGACGAAGAGGCGCGCATCCTGGCGCCCGCAGCCGAGCGTCTCGGCACCGCCGGTCCGCTGCCGGCCGATACCGTCTTCGTTCGCGCGATGAAGGGCGAGTTCGATGCGGTGCTGGCGCCATATCACGACGTCGGCATGACCGCCATCAAGGTGGCGGCCTTCGGCCGCGGCGTGAACGTCACCCTCGGCCTCCCGTTCGTGCGCACCTCGCCCGACCATGGCACCGCGATGGATATCGCGGGCACCGGCCGCGCCGATGCCGGCAGCATGCGGGCCGCCGTGGACCTCGCCATCGACCTCGTTCTGCGGAGCCGTTCGCGATGACCCTGCGCGTCTCGATCCTGATCCCGGTCTACAACGAAGCCCGCACGCTGGAAGCATTGATCGAAAAGGTGCGCGCCGTTCCGCTGGAGAAAGAGATCGTCTGCGTGGACGACGCGTCGCGCGACGGCAGCGGCGAGATCCTGGATCGACTCAAAGCCGAGGGTCGCATCGACCAGGTCCGGCGACACCCCGTCAACCGCGGCAAGGGTGCCGCGATCCGCACCGCGATCGAGGCGGCCACCGGCGATGTGATCGTGGTGCAGGACGCCGACCTCGAGTACGATCCGATGGAGATTCCGTCACTGCTCGGCCCGATCGCCAGTGGCCAGGCCGACGCCGTCTTCGGATCCCGCTTCCTCGGCGGCCCGCATCGCGTGCTCTATTTCTGGCACTCGGTCGGCAACTCGCTGCTGACGCTGATGTCGAACATGTTCACCGACCTGAACCTGACCGACATGGAAACCTGCTACAAACTGGTGCGAGCACCACTCATGAAGAAGCTGATTCTCACCACCGACCGGTTCGGGTTCGAGCCGGAACTCACGGCGCGACTCGCGCAATCGCACGCGCGAATCTGGGAGTTACCCATTTCGTACTCCGGTCGAACGTATGAAGAAGGAAAGAAGATCGGGTGGAAGGACGGAGTGGCGGCGTTCTGGCACATATTCAGATTTAATGCCTTACCTCCACGCAACACCGTCATACGACATCATTGCAGAGATCAATTCAGTAAAGGACCGTTTCAAAGGCAATAGAGAGAAGAGAGAACGGAAAAGAGAGAAGTGGGAGAGAAGCTGAACGAGAG
>JBOHRY010000224.1:0-1953 GCA_050732955.1 Gemmatimonadales bacterium
CGCGGCGCCCGCCATACTGCGTCTGCCACATCCCATAGCTCAGCACCGCGACCGGGCTCCCTCGTGGCGGGGCGTCTTCGGCGACGGTGAAATACCGGCCCAGCACCGGTGTCGCGTCGAAGAAGCCGAAGAATCCCGACGTGACGACTCCCACCTGCATCTCGCGCGCATCGGCGCCCACGCCGACGGCAAGCAAGTTCTCGGCGAAGAGCGCGGTCCGTTCGAACGAATGCGTGTCCTGCGTCAGGTCGACGAAACGGGCGTACGGTGTGTAGGTGTTCTGGTTCACCTGGCCCCGGAAGGTGCTGGTCAGCACCACCCGATGCGTCCGCGCCGGGTCGCGCATCAGCGGTGGTGGCCGGAAGAGCAGGCGATCCACGATCGAGAACATCGCCGCATTCGCGCCGATGCCGAGGGCGAGCGTGACGATGACGCCGATGGCGAATCCGGGACGGTTGCGGAGCCCGCGGATCGCGTAGCGGATGTCCTGGCCTCGTTGCTCGATCCATCGAACGCCGCGCGCATCGCGGTGTTCCTCGCGATAGCGCTCGACGCCACCGAATGCTGCGAGCGCGCGCCGGCGCGCCTCGGCCGGCGGCAATCCTTCGGTGCGGACCAGCTCCTCGGCCTCGAGATCGACATGCAGCCCGATCTCGTCGTTCAATTCGTGATCGACGGCCTCGGCGCGAAAGAGCGCTCGCAGGCGCCGGGCGATCCGGGCGCGGAATTTGGGCATTGCGTCTCCATTCGTTGCCTTCAAGGACCAGTCGACTACTCCGCCCTCAGCGCTCGTATGGGGTCGACCCGCGACGCGCGGCGCGCCGGAACGAAGCTGGCGAGTGTCGCCACGGCGAGCAGCACGGCCGCTACCAACCCGAAGATCACCGGATCGTGCGACGATTCCTGGAAGAGGAGCGGCTGGATCCAGTGGCTCAGGCCGAAGGCAAGTGCCACGCCGAGGAACACGCCGCCGACCGCGAGCCTGAGTCCGCCGGTGACGACATGCCTCACGATGTCGCGCCCAGAAGCACCCAGTGCCACGCGCACGCCGATTTCGTGCAGTCGCTGACCCACGTTGAACGCGATCACGCTGTAGAGGCCGATCGCCGCGAGCACCAGCGCCAGCGCCCCGAAGATGACGAACATCAACGCGCCAAGTTCCCATGACTGCGTCTGCTGTCCGATGATGTCGCGGATTGGTGTCACGGTGATGTACGACGCTCCGGGCATCTCTCCCTGGAGTGCCTTGCGAATCGGTTCCTTCATCGCGTCGGGATCGCCCTTCACCCGGAGGAAGAGTCCCCCCTGGTCTGGATGGAACTGGTCGGCCGACAGGTAGTAGTAGTACCCGGGGTCGCTGCTGAGGTCGTTGTCCTTGATGTTCTCGGCGATGCCGACGACAGTGGTGCACGGAATCGTGTCCGAGTCACCAATGCGAATGCACTGACCGAGCGCGCCGGCATGTGGCCAGAGCACCTTCGCCATCGCCTGGCTGACGACCATCACTGGCGGCGCCCCACGAACGTCCTGCGTCTCGATGCCCCGCCCGGCGACGACACGCGTCCCCATTGTGGCGAAGTAGCTGGGTGACACGGCGTCGAGATCGAAACTGCCGAGGTTGTCGACCGAGTCGATGCCAGCGACGGCGAGCGGTAGGTCCCATGTATCCCAGAACGGCATCGTGAGCTGACGCGATCCGTGAACGACGCCGGGGATGGCACTCGCCTTGGCGAAGAGCGACTGAATCAGTGCGATGCTCCTGGCGCTGTCGAGCTTGACGCCACGCATATTGCGGTCAACCAGCAATACATGCTGCGGCTCGAATCCGAGAGGCACGGCCTTGACGTGACGCAGGCTGCGCACGAACAGTCCCGCGCCGACGAGTAGCACCACCGACAGCATTCACTGCACGATCAGCAATCCCGATCGCAGTCCCGATCGCTGATAGGTGCC
>JBOHRY010000225.1:0-7950 GCA_050732955.1 Gemmatimonadales bacterium
CCCGATGATCATCGGCTCGAGTTCGGGATGGTTGATGTTGGCCGGGATGATCGCGCGGCCGCGCGCGACCTCGCTGCGGATCAGCTCGGCGTCCATCGATTCGCGCACCGCGATGAATGCCATTTCCGGCGTGACGATGCCGCGCCGGGCGTAGTGCAACTGGGTGACTGGACCGTTGCCGCGGAGCACGGTACGCCGGAGCCCCGCCGGCATCTCGAAGCCGAGCGATTGATCGCGATCGGGGCGTTCGGAAACGTCGCGCGCCGCGATCCAAGGCGCGCGTACCGGCGGCAGGCCTTCGAGCACGTCGTGGTCCTGCGGGCCGCTGGTGTCGTACACCGCGACGGCATGGTTGTGCGTTCCGTCGGGAGAATCCGCCAGCGCGATCTCGCGGAAGGGGACTCTTCCGCCATCGGGAAGCTGGACGTATCTCTTGCGGGAGTTGGGAAACGCCTGCTCGAAGGTGGCTGCGGCAGGCAACATCGTGGTCGCCATGATGCGGCTCCGGCTCTGGGCCGCCTCCCTACGCCGGTATTAGCCGGGTCAGGTTCTGAGGGTGCGTCTCAATCCCGGATCCGAGGTGAACCGGGATGCCCCTGGCGGCAGCGTAACTTAGTGCGTTGCGTCGGCGTCCTGGACCGGATGCCAGACTTTTTCTCTTACCCGGAGCCAGTCATGAAAGCATTCGCGCCGTCCGTTCTCGCCTTGTCTGTTCTGGCCGCGCCCCTCGCCGCCCGGGCGCAGTCATCCACCGACCTTGCCGTGCCGGCCGTCCGGGCGGTGTGGGAGCCGATCGCGCACTACATCGCCCAATCCGCCGAGGACATGCCCGAGGAGAAGTATTCATTCAAGCCCACTCCGGAGGTGCGCAGCTTCGGTGAACTGATCGGGCACGTTGCCGGCTCGCAGTACATGTTCTGCGCCGCGGCGATGGGGGACAGTGCCCGCAAGGAAGACGACATCGAGAAGTCCATGACGACGAAGGCCGACCTGGTGGCCGCGATCAAGGCCTCGACTGCGTATTGCGCCAAGGCATATGCCCAGGCGGACGCAGCGACCGGCGGCGAACTCACGATGTTCGGTGAAAAGCACAATCGCCTGTGGGCGCTGGTCACCAACACCGCGCACGACGACGAGCACTACGGCAACATCGTAACGTACCTGCGGATCAACGGGATCGTACCGCCGTCGAGCCGGCCGGCGCAGCCCTGAGCCTGGTGGTGCCGGGATAGCGGCATCGCACGTCGGAGTGGTGGCCGGCAGGTGTGTGCATCCGGGGTGGCCGGATCGTCGTATGGAGTGGCAAGAGTGTTGAGCAACGCGGCGGAGGTATTAACCTGTCTCCAATGCAAGGACTCGACACTCTTGCCGTTTTGTGGTCCATGGGAGCAGCCCGTAACCTGGAAACACTGGGAGGGCACGATGATCCGCAAGCTGGCTTCCGGCCAGTACCGCCTGTATTCCCGCAAGCGTACCAAGGCCGGCAAGCGCCGGAACCTGGGCACGTTCGGCACCCGGGCGGCAGCCGAGAAGCATGAACGGGCGGTGCAGTATTTCAAGCACCACTGAGGCAGGCGACACCCGCTTGACGGTGAACGTGAAGCTCTTCAACCGCGACGGTACTCTGGTCGGTCCGGTCGCCGTCGAGCGGGTGGAGAAAACCGACGAGGAATGGCGCCGGCAACTCACGCCGGAGCAGTTCCGCATCGCACGCGGCAAGGGTACCGAGGCACCGTTCTGCGGCACCCTCCTCGACAACAAGCGGCACGGCGTCTACAGCTGCGTCTGCTGCGGCCTGCCGCTCTTCTCGTCGAGTGCGAAGTTCAATTCCGGCACCGGCTGGCCCTCCTTCTTCCAGCCGATCGCCGAAGAGAACGTCGTCACCCGCACCGACCGGGCGTACGGGATGGTTCGCACCGAGATCCTCTGCGCGCGGTGCGGTGCGCATCTGGGTCATGTATTCGACGACGGACCACCGCCCACGGGCCAGCGGCATTGCCTCAACTCGGAGTCGCTCGGATTCACCGACGAGGCCACGCTGGGCACGCTGGCGGAAGCCGCCGCACAGATGTAGTCACGAAACGTTGCGCGGTCGGAACAACGCCGCGGGACGCAGGATTATCATTGGCCGACTCTCGCCTGGAGCAGATCGCGATGCCGACCGAGGAGAAAGTTGCCGGCGACAAGCTGGTCGACCGCGTCAAGGAACTGGTCAAGGAAGGCAACGCCCGCCGGATCATCGTGAAGAACGAAGCCGGCAATACCCTGCTCGAGATTCCGCTGACCGTGGGGATCGTCGGCGCGATGTTCCTGCCGATCTGGGTGGCCCTGGGCTCGATCGCGGCGCTTGCCTCGCACTACACGCTGGTGGTCGAACGGAAGGACCCGGTTAGCCCGCCGGCCGGAGAGTTGGGCAACCGCTAGCCAATGACACGCTACGAAAGAGTTTCCAGCTTGGGCGTCAGCCCGGCTGCTGGCGCTGGCGGTCGATCGCCTTCTTGAACAATCGCAATACGCCCATGTCCGCATGGGACTTGCCGCGCGTCATGTTGCCGTCGTGGCGGCGCACCAGCAGGGTGATATCATCGATCCGCTGCACTCGTGCCTGCCGTTCCCGAGCCCGGGCGAACCAGTCGGCATCCTCACAGAATCGCAGGTCGAGATCGAACAGGCCGACACGCTCGAACGCCCGGCGCCGGTAGACGCCGGCCCCGATGTAGAACGGAAAGGATTCGGCCGGGCTGCCGACGTAGTCCCCCGGCTCGGCGAAGCCGGTGAACCGGGTGACCTGTCCGCGCCCGTGTACCAGGTCGGTTTCGGGCGATTCCTCCAGTCGTGTCACCAAGTTGGTGAGCATGCCAGATGGCCAGAGGTCGTCGACGTCGAGAAAAGCGATGAATTCACCCGATGCGTCGCGGATGCCGCGGTTGCGCGCGGACGACGCGCCGGTATTGTCCTGCCGGAAGTAACGGACGTCCACCGGCAACCTCCGCACCACATCGGCAATCTCGTCGGTCGAGCCGTCGTCCACCACGATGATCTCGAGGGCGGGATACTCCTGCGCCAGCACGCTGGCCACGGCGTGCGGCAGAAAGGAGGCGCCGTTGTAGACCGGAATGATCACGCTGAGCAGCGGGCGCGCCGGAACTGCCTGGGTCCGGTCATCGGCCAGTCGTGCGAGCGAGGCGTCATCGCGCTCAAGCAGCGCGCGGATCACCGTCGGTACGGTGCTCACATCCCGGCCAAGTATCAGCCGCAGACCGGGCAGCCGCTCGACCATGCGGTGGATGAACTGGTGCGTACGCTGACCGGCGTGCGGCAGTTGCGACAATGTCGTGAACGATGCCGCGCCCCGCAGCATGCTGCACGACGCCGGGGTCACGGTGGTATCGTCGCTGTCGCCGAACGACAGCGTCGCGATCGCCCGCAACGGCAACGATCGCGACACCTGTCTCGCGAACGCCGGCACCAGCTGAATCACGGCTTTCTCGTCGAGCGGGCCGCCATTGGTGATCAGCGCGCGCAACGCCGGGAAGCGTTCGACCTGCGCGGGTTCGAGCTTGGCGGTGCTGTACAGACTGTACGCCACCGGTTCCGGCTCGAGTCGCACCGCGAGATAATCATCGCCGACGTACCGCATCCCCGACGCGAGACAGGCCAGCGCCGTGGTCGACTTCCCCACTCCACCCTTTCCGGTGATCAGCAGCGCACCGTCATCGGTGCCCACGGCCGCGGCGTGCAGCAGTTGCGCGCCGGTCTCTTCCAGCCACCAGTGGAACAGCGTGCGAAACGGCGACGACAGGGTCCAGTACGGCAACTGCTCGGCCGAGCGCACCCAGAACATTCCGGTGCGGCGGTCGAGGTCGAGGAGATTGAGGGAGAACTCCAGCCAGTGAAACGCGCTGCGCAGGCGCGGATGGGTCATGCCCCAGATGTCGCCGCGATCGGTGTAGCAGGTGCGAGTCCAGAGCGGCGGTACGATTTCGACCCCGGTCGACGTGGTGTCCCAGACATGGATCGTCGCGTCCGGCGTCCCGGTGCCGGATGCGATCAGGTGCGCCAGGGCCGCGGTCAGCGGCGCGACCAGGGCATCACCGGCGAAAATCAGTTCCACGCGAGTGCCGGCCAAGTCCAGCTGCACGCGCACGTCACCGGTGCGCGACTCTGACTGCGCGGCGCGATCCATCGCCGCAGCGAAGAACGCGCGTTGCTCGGCTGCCGACCGTTCCGGCGTGTCGGAGAGATGCGTTGCGGGAGTCTCCGGCTCGCGGGCGATCATGGCGTCGTCCGTCCGCCGGCCGGACCGGGCGCGATGGATTGGCGACCGAACCGCCGTGCGGCGTGACGCATCGCGCGCGACAGCATGGCGCGCCGTCCCGGTGCCTTCAGGCGGAAGCGGAGGTAATGCGACCAGCCGCTGGCGAACGCGATCGGGTTGCGGGTGTGGCTGTATCGGCAGTATTCCGCGAACCAGAGCCACTGGTTGCCGAGTGCGGATCGGCGCAGATGGCGGGTATCGGCCAGCAGCACACGGCGTTCGACGCGCTCGACCAGCGACAACCGGTGCGCCGAGAGCCGCGCCAGGATATCGGCGGGAATTGCGGCACCGAATAGATCGTGCAGATAGGTCAGACCCAACCCGAGCCGATGGGTCACGCGATGGGCAATGGCGAGGTCCATCAACCGATTCCAGTCGAGGTCGGCACCGCGCCGGCGCAGCACCATGATCGCGTCGGGGATCCAGCGCACGGGCGTGTCGTCGTTCCAGCGCACACCGTGCACGACCAGCAGCACCAGCAGTGCCGCCGGATCGAGCTGGCGGACGGGCGTTCCCTGAAAGGCGAATGGTTCCGTGACGGCGCCGAGGGCGCGATCGGCGGCGAGCGTGGGCGCTTCGTTGAGCAGATGCCAGTGGAGATCAACCTCGCCGCCGTCCGGGCCGATGAACTGTGCCGCGTGCCGGAAGCGCCGGAGGTCGGCGTCGGGTGTCTGCGGCGCGTGCCACTTGCGGGCGTCAAGCATCCGGATCGCGCGCTCGACATCCGCGGCCGGCACCGCGATGTCAACGTCGCACATCGGCCGCAAGGCGACGTTGTCGTAATATGCCAGCGCCAGCGGCGCGCCCTTCAGCAACAGCAGCGGGATGCCGGCCTGGTGCAGCTCCGACACCCGCGGTTGCACCTGATGGAAGAGGCGTTGCGTCTCGCACCAGGCGCGGCGGTAGACGCCCTTGAGGCGGCCCATCACCGGCGCCTGCACCTGCTCGCGCCGCATATTGTGGTATACCAACGGCAGCAGCCGCACGGTTTCGGGGCTGAAGTCGGCGGCGAGATTGACACCCGCGCTCCACGCATCGAACGCCGCGACCGCCGCCGGCCCGCTCGACAACGCGGCCGTCAACAACAATCGCTGTTCGGCCGACGGCCACAAGTGCACCGTCGTCCAATCGCGTTCAGGCATCGGCACCGGGTGGCGCGCCGGCATTCCGCCGCCGATCGAGCGAATACTTGAGCATCCGGAGATAGTCGGCCCGCTGGCTGCGATCCCGAACGCCGGTGTTGCTGTCGTGCAGCCGGCGACGCAGTACGACCCGTTCGACCATGCGGCTCACTATGCCGGCCGCATCGGCGCGGGCGACCCAGTCCATCCCCTCGCCGACCCGCAGCGATTCGTCGAACCGGCCGACGCGTTCCGCCACCGACCGGCGCAGCAGCATCACCCCCGTGACGCGGGCGCGACTGGTGCCGGCGGGGCAGTGCAGTGTCGCGCGCACGGCATCTGGCAGTTCGGGCGAAATAAATTGCCGCGTCAATCCGGCGACACAATCCGCGTTGGCGTCCGCGCACAGCAGCTCGAGGCGACAGGCAAGGCCGCCGGCGGTCCAGAGGTCGTCGGCATCAAGAAACGCTATGCATTCACGGCTCGCCGCGTCCAGCCCCGCATTGCGCGCGGCGCTCGCACCCTGATGTGCACGGCGCAGGCAGCGAACCGGTGCGCCGAACGCCTCGGCGATGCCGGCGCTGGCGTCGTCCGACCCGTCGTCGACCACAATCACTTCGCCGGGCGGCGGCGATTGCGAGCAGACACTCTCCAGCGCCTGGCGAAGGTAGCGGGCAGTGTTGTAGCAGGGGACGATGACGCTCACGTCCGCCGCGGTCACGCGAGGTTCCCGTCGTCGGGCGGCTTCGGGCTGGGCCATCCCACTTCGTCGACATCGTGGATCGGATCGAGCAGCAGCAGTTCTTCCATGTCGGTGTAGCGGTGGAGCTCGGGCGGGACGAACTCGACCAGTGCGTCGTTCGGGCCGCATGACGCGCCAGGTGCCGATCCTCCGGCAGCCGGAGCTGATTCGATCACCAGGTGGTGCTCGAGCAATTCATTCACGAAGCGGTCGACCGCGATGGCAAGTTCGGCCGGATCGCACCGATAGCGGCCGGTCATCATGCCGACAATGGCAGGTCGCGACATGCCCGCCGCGACCCCGCTCCAGATTACAGCACCGGTGCCCCGGGTGCTGAAGTAATGGCCCAGGGCGAGATCCATGATGACGGCTTCGCCGTCGATGATCTCCCCCACCACCGCGGGCGCATTGATCGACAGCGCCTGGGTCATGGCGTTCTCGCTGGCTGAGGAAGCCGGCCCGCGCCGGCTCGCGATCGCAGGAGTTGGCGCAATGGATACGCCATCTGGGTCAGCGGACGCAGCACCAAGCCGGGGAGACGCACGTCGCGTTCATGCGGAAATTCCGCGGGCCGGGCGGGAATCAGGCGCTCGAGCGTCAACGTGAGCGCAATCACCGCAACGAACGGCGCGGTGAGCACGGTATGGCGAAACAGGTCCCTTAGCGATCTCGCGAAGACGCGCACGGTCTGCTCGCGCACCATCCACGGTTCGAGGCCGAACAGATGCCACCGGCGCAGCACCAGGTAGCTGATCGCCACGGCGACCAGAAAGGCCACCGCGGCAAACCACCATCCGGCACCGGACCTGCTGTGGTAAGTTGTCGCCAGGGTCAACCGAGCCTCGACGGAATCGGGATCCAGGATCTGGCACTGCAGCAAGCAAAGCACGTGCCGGAGCGCCCATCGCTACGCTTCCGGCATGCCCGAACTGCCGGAGGTCGAAACCATTGTCCGCGAACTGCGCCCGCGGCTGGTGGGCCGGAACAGTGCGGACGCGAGGTTGTCGCACGACAACGTGCTCGACGGCGCGAGCCGGCGGTTGCAACTGCGCGAGCGGCCCGGACGCAGCATCTCAGCCGTTACCCGCCGAGCCAGGCACGCGCTGATCCATACCGACACAAAGATACTGGCTGTCCAGCCCGGGATGACCGGCGCGCTGCGGGATTACAACCGGAAACTCCGGCCGCCGGAAATTCGCTACGCGGTGTTGCGCTGCCGCCTCGCCTCTCGGTTAACTCTCGTCTACCGGGATTCCACCGGATTGGCACGCTGGCGCTGGCTGACCGCCCGGGCGTGGGACAATTACCAGAACCGACCGGGCCCCGGTCCGCTCGACCCGGCGCTCACCGCCGAACGATTTGCGGCCCGGCTGGCACGCTCGCGCGCGGCGATCATGAAGGTGCTGATGGACCAGCGATTGATCGTCGGGGTCGGCAACAGCTACGCATCCGAGGCGCTGTTCGCCGCGGGGATCGATCCGTCGAAGGCTGCGAAGGCGGTGCCACGCGAACAACGGCTGGCGTTGCACCGCCACGTGCAACGGATCTTGCGGGCAGCGATCGAGAGGGATCCGTCGACTTACGCGCTAGATTCACACCGCATGCCGGCACCCAGCATCCCTGAAGAATTCGAATCGGTACTCCGGCGCCACGTCCTCGAGGTGTGGTTTCCGCGCTGCCTCGACCGCGTGCACGGAGGTTTCCTCTGTGATTTCGACCACACCTGGCGGTCCAACGGTCCCGACGACAAGCTCCTCGAATTCCAGGCT
>JBOHRY010000226.1:0-7084 GCA_050732955.1 Gemmatimonadales bacterium
GATACACGCCGGTGCTGCCCCTGACGGTGTGGGATACGATCAACTCGCGTCCCACCTGATGGTACTCTGCCTGGAATGACCCGAACGGCCCCGTCACCGAGACCGGCGCGGGGAGCTGCGCCGTCCAGCCCGCAGGGAGTGTCAACCGCAATTCGCGCTCCGTCGTGAACCCTCCGAGAATGCGCGACGCATCAATCGGCAGCCGGCGCGGCCCGGCTCGAGTCAGTTCGTCCGGCACCGAGCGGAAACGCTGCGATGCTCCCTGGAAGATCGTCGGGAGGCTGAGAATCATCAGCGGCCCGGCGGCCTTGGCGCCATTGCCGGCCGAGAGGTCCACCTCGATCGTGGGGTGCACCGTCAGGTTGGCTGCGTCCGGGAGGATCATCGAATCGACGCTGGCTCCGGGAAACGGTCGCGGCGCTGAACGTTTGAGATTGGCGCGTCGGGCCGAGTCGGGTGGCAGCGCATACACCGCGCGGAGGGCGCTCTCGACGTTCCCACCGCGCGCCGTGAGGAAGAACTTGCCATTGACATGCCCGTCGGGGAGGAGTTCACCCACGAAGCGCTCTTCGGAAACGCCGCCGGAGTCCTTCGGAAAGGTGATGTCGCGCGATGTGCCATCCGGCATGACCACGAGCCCGAAGGAGCCCTGATATGACGGCGGGACGTGTCCGCCGGAGTACTCGTCGGTGGTGAGGTCGAGGTAGGTGAATTCCGGCACGCCACGGCGTGGCACCGCCGCGATCACGTGATCGAACTCCTCGACCGCGGGCAGCGTGGTGTCAACGATACCGGCGCTGTTGAGCAGCACCGGGTACGCCGCAATGTGAAAGTGCCTGGCCGCCGCGATGAACAACGTTGCCTTGTCCTTGCAGTCGCCGAAGCCGGTCGCCACCGTCACCTCGGGAAGACGCGGCTGATAGTCACCGGTGCCGAGCGCCACCGAGACATAGCGCAGATCGCGGGCGATCCAGCGGTGCAGCGCCTCGATCGTGTCGTCCGCGGTTCGCGCGGTGCGGACGACCGAGTCCACGACACCGGTGAGGGACGGTGTCAGGACATACCGGTCGTGCGAGAGACCGTGGTACCAGCGACCGATATCGCTCCAGCTCAGCGGCGCGCCGACGCGGATTGACATCGCCGGCACACTCGAGTCGGGCGCGAAAAGTTCGCGGGCCGGCGGCCGGACATTCTGTGCTGCCCAGACGAAGAGATGACGTCCGCCGCTTTCCGTTTCCGCGCGACGGAAGTCGAGGTGTCGCTCCACGATGCGTGGCCGGATGGACGTCGGCACGTCAAGCGAGAAGTACGACCGCATGGCGGGCGCGGCGACCGAAACGTTCCACGAGGTGAGCACGTCACCCGGAAGCGGGGGAGTATTGCCTTCCAGCGTCGTGCTGATGTCGACGATCGTGCCGGGCGCGACATTGGCGAGCGAGTAACGCAGCACGCGCGTGTGGGTGTAGACCGGATCGCGCACCGATGCGGGGACGTCCGACTCCTGCGTCTGTGCAGGCTTGTCGCTGACGATCTCGCCGTCCGGCCGCACGACGCGGATCCAGTTGACCACCAGCTTCTCGTGTTCCGGCCGATAAGCGATGCTGCGTTCCGCCCACGTCTGCACGGCCGTCGGTTTGAGAATCTGGACCACCTGCCGGAAGGTGCGCGTGCTGCGGCCGTCAGGATCGTAGCGCGCGGTTTCCTGGTCGAGGAGGTAGACGAAGCTGTACTGCCGGTATGCTGCCGAATCGACCGACAACTGATAGATGGTGTCGATGGCAGGACGCGTGATGCCGGCGGCGCGAATCGCTGCGCCGGCGGATCCCGAATGCATCGCGGCAAGAGCGGCGGCGGCGGCGAGAGGGAATGAGGCTGCAGCCCGGAACGGCATCGTCTATCGCGCTCGGCTCGATGGAATCGCTGGCGTGACTCCGCACGTGAGTGCCGTGAGCACTGGTGCTACGGTGATCGCCTTCCGGTTGTGTTTCGCCAGGAGCGCGTTGAATGCCGGCATCTCGCTGGTCGCGATGGCGTTCCACGCAACGACCGCCGCCCGGAGGTCGTGGCAGGCGTCCGCCAGAGCCGCGCGCGTCACATCGTTGGGCGCCATGTCGCCCGGATCGAGCGTGCCCAGTTGCCGGGTCATCGTTCCCACCAGGGTGGCGAAGTTCGGAGCCGCGGGCGGACCACCACCGCCACGACCGCCGAATCCTCCGCCGCCACGACCGCCGCTACCGCGCGTTCCACCGACACGAGCCAGTGCGGAGTCGAGCGACCGTGCCGCATTGGCGACATCGGATTCCGGATTCTCGTGCAGCACATCGGCAACCGCCGCGCGCGCCGCGGTCACTTGCTGATATCCGGTCCACGCCGTTTCGGCGCCATGATCGAGCGTCATCTGCGCCGCATGCTGCAGCGCGAGGTCTGCGGCAGTGGCCGGCGAGCGCGGATCATTCCGCACCGCGACCGTCTGCGCGTAGCTCTTGCCTTCGACCGTGAGTGTCACGGTATAGACGCCCGGGAGCGCCAACGGTCCTTCCGGCGATGCCGGTGTCTCGCCCGGATTGGCATTGATCTCGTAGTTGTGGGTGAACGCCGGCGGATCGTCGTAGCGCAGGTTCCAGTTGATCCGGTGCATCCCGGCTCCATCGGGAAGCGGCTCTGGCTGCTCGAGCCAGAAGTTCGGAACCGGCGGCGGTATCTCGCTCTTCGGAATGGGCGCGTTCGAATAGTGGCGCACCGGCTTGCCGGCGGCGTCGGTCACATCGATCGTCACCGTGGGCGCCGGATTGCTGAGGTAGTAATAGATGATCGCGCCGACCGGCGGGTTCTCGGCGTGCGGCACTTCGGGCGGAAACGGCGTGTCGCCGTTGACGTTCCGGCGCACGCGGATCGCCTCACCGGGCTTGAAGAGGTGCGCCGGTTCGGCGGCGATTGCAGGCGTCAGCTGCCTCAGCGGCGAGATATCGTCGAGGATCCAGATGCCGCGGCCGTAGGTGCCCGCGACGAGATCGTTGTCCTTGATCACCAGGTCCCGGAACGACGTGTTCGGCAGGTTGAGGCTCAAGTCCTCCCACGTGTCGCCATCGTCGAACGACACATACATCGAGCTCTCGGTCCCGGCGAAGAGGAGTCCGGCCTTCCTGGTATCCTCGCGAATGACGCGGGCAAAGCTGCCGCTCGGCTGATCGGTCGGCAATCCGGTGACGATCTTCGTCCAGGTCCTGCCGTAATCGCGCGTGCGATAGAAATACGGCCGGTAGTCGGCCGACGTGTGGTAGTCGATCGCGAGGTAAGCCTCGCCCGGATTGTGCCGCGACGCTTCGACGGTGGAGATGTCGGCGCGCGTCGGGTTTGGCAGGTCGGGCACCGTCACATCTTCCCAGGTCACGCCGTGATCGCGCGTGAGCTTGACCAGCCCGTTGTTGGTGCCCACCCAGATCGTTCCGGGCGCGATGCTGGATGACGAAATCGATTCGATCGATCCGCCGACCGGCGCTCCGGTTCCCCCACCGGCACCCCGTCCTCCGCGGCCAGTTGCCGCCGTGCGCGGCGGTGGTGTCACGCCTTTGGGGTATCCCAGGTCCGGGCTCAGTTTCTTCCAGTGCATTCCGCCATCCGTCGTGGCCATCAGGTGGTTGAAGCCGACCAGCAATTCTCGTGGATTGGTTGCCGACCACTGGATCGGCTGGTTGCCGACTTTCCGAAGCGCCAGCGAGGTGTCGAGGTTGGGCGAGATGTTGATCCACTGGCCGCTGGGATAGGTGATCTTGACCAGTCCGGCGGCCGGGCCGCCGGCGTAGATGATGCGTGGGTCGCGCGGATCGGCGGCGACGGTGCCGAACTCGTACCCGGCGATCGGCAACCAGTCGAGCGAAGTGATTTCGCCGAGATCGCCGCGGCTGCGCGTCGCGATCGAGCCGGCATCCTGCTGGCTGGCGTAGACCCAATAGGGATACTGGTTGTCGACGGAGATGTGATAGACCTGCGACGTGGGCTGGTTGTACCAGAGACTCCAGGTCAGACCGCCATCGAGCGAGACCGAGGCTCCCTGATCCAGCCCCATGAGCATGCGCTTGCCATCGGTTGGATCGATCCACAGCTGTTGGGGATCGTCGCCGCCCGGCGCGCCCTTGAACCCGGTGAAGGTGTTGCCGCCGTCGGTTGACTTGTAGCTCGACGTGTTGATGGTGTACACGATGTCGGGATTCTTCGGATCGACGTACACGCCGCAGTTGTAGCCGCCCTGTCCGTTCCGGATGCGGGTGTCGCCGGCGTCCATCTGTCGCCAGTTCTGGCCACCGTCGTCCGAGCGGAAGAGTCCGTTGTTGCTGATCAGATAGACCCGCTCAGCGTTGGTCGTCATCGCGACGGCGATGGAGGTCCGGCCGTTGAGCGATGGCAAGTTGCCGCCACTGAGCTCGTGCCAGGTCACGCCTTCGTCGGTTGACTTGTACACCGCGGTTCCGGACGCCGTCGGTGCGCCCGCGCTGCCGCCAGCACCCGCTCCGCGGCCACCTGTGATCGGCGTGTAGTGGCGCACGGTCGTCGCGAAGATCACGCTCGGCCGGTCGTAGGCCCAGGCGATTTTCTGCACGCCGATCGTGTCGTTGATGAACAGCGTCTTGGCCCACGTGGCGCCGCCATCGGTGCTGCGAAACACGCCGCGCATCGGTCCCGGAACGTGAATGTTCCCCTGCGCGGCGATCAGGACGAGGTTGGGGTTGTGCGGATCGACCAGGATCGACGGGATCTGCCTGGTGTCGTCGAGACCCAGGTGGCGCCACGTTTGACCGGCGTCGGTCGATTTGTAGACGCCATTCCCTTCGTTGATCCCACCGCCGGTCACCAGGTCTCCCATGCCGACGTAGATGACGTTCGGATCGGATGGCGCCACCTCGATCGCACCGACCGACGACGCCTCGTGAACCGCATCGAAGACCGGCGTCCAGGTGGTGCCGGCGCCGGTGGTCTTCCATACGCCACCCAGTGGATAGCCCGCGTAGAAGGTGCCGGGAATGCCGATGACACCGCTGACCGCCGAAACCCGGCCGCCGCGGAACGGGCCGATGTTGCGCCAGACCATGCCGCGGTAGAGCGCAGGATCGATCGGAGAATGGTTGACGGGTGAGGCGAGGAGGCCGATCTGGAGCAGCAGCAAACCTGCCAGTCGGGATGGCAGCGCGAGACGGGTCAGCATGGAGAGCGCACCCAGGAGATGTGAATGAGTTGAAAAGGATAGGACCTTCGCAGCCAATGCAGAAGTGCGCAATCTGAAACCTGCCGCGCGGCGTTGTCGGATGTCAGTGTTGCGGGGCTTTCCCTTCGTCAGCATCGAGGTGATACAGTCGCGCCGCGTTGCCGCGCATCACCATCGTGGCGATCGCTTCCGCGCGTCCCCGGGTCAGGTCACCGTTCCGCATCAGCGTGGTAAGGGCGAGGCCGAGCGCCCGGCGGGCCGTGTGCGTGCCGACCCACGCCGCAACATCCCAGTGAGCGTCCGCACCGCTGTCGAAGGCGTCGGTACCGAAGAGTACGCGGTCGGGGAACTCCACCAGCCACATCAGCAGCACCTCTGCCAGCCGCGTCGGCGGATAGGCCACGGCCATGAAGGAGATGTCGGTGTACACGTTTGGCTTCCAGAGCAGTGCGCCGGTGTGCGCCGCGAAATTTCCGCCGCCGTGCAGGATGACGAAGTGCGTCCCGCGCAGCGTCGAATCATTCAGTGCCGGTTCGAGGAGGAGCGGATCGCTGCCTGCAGCGCGGTAGAATCCGCCGGCGCCTTCGAAAGCGTGTATGTGCACCGCCATCCCCAGCCGCCCCGCTTCGCGGGCGATGTAACGAAAGAGGTAGTCCTGCAGCGTCTTGTAGTCGGCATGCGGTGGGGTGCCGCCGGCGACGTAGCGGTCGTAGATCCGTTCGGCGTCGGACAGGGAAGCGTCGTCAAAATCGAGCGCCCGCAGGTACGCTGCTTCGAACTTGACGGCGATGCATCCGGCACGTGCCTGACGTTCCAGTGTCGCGGTGACCACGTTCCGGAGATAGCCGTCGAGGGTCGCCGGTAGCTTCGCCAGCTGGAGATCGGTCAGGTATCGGTGCAGCAGGCGATCCTCGAGTGGGTAGAGCGCGCGATAGTCCGGTGTCGCTGTCCGTTCGCTGTCTGTCGAGAGCGGCAGCAGGAGCGCATCGACGTACGACACCCAGCGGAAGCGCGGGGGCGCCAGTCCCGGCCCCATCGCGATCCGGTTGGCCACCATGATGTCGGTGCCGATCTGGTCGAGGACCCAGGTCGGGAAGTGGTCTCCCTGTTCCCGGCGCACCCGCGCCATCGCGGTGCGGAGTTCGGCGCGGTGCGGCGCGCTCAGATCATGGTACTGGTAGCCGTACAGCGCGCGGTACGCCGGCAACCAGTCGGGATGGTCCGGACTCAGCCGGGCGGGAAAGGGAAACGGCGGGATACCGTCGAGCGGCAACGCGTCGGATTCCGAATCAACCGGAGCGGTGCTGGCGACATGGGTATGATTGTCGATGGCACGAATGCCGTCGATGTATCGCGCCAGGGCAGGATCCACCGGCGGACGCGAGCATGCCGTCGCGGCGACGCTGCATGCCAGACCCAACCTGACCAATAGTCGTGACATCTGTCCCGGCGAGAAAGATCCCGGATCGGTCAACGTGCCGACCTGGTTCTGGTCGTGAATCTACTGGCCGATCGCCATCCCGAAGATCACCGCCGGCGTTGCCAGCGTCACCGTCGGCACGCTGGTGCTCGAGAACGGCGGCGCGAACACGAAAATCCGGCCGTCCGGGCTGCCGACGTAGAGATTTCCGGATGCATCGAGCACGCACGCTTCCGGTGTCGCGTCGCCCAGGTCGATCGTGGTAATTGGAGTCGCTGTGGACGTCAGGGGGAGCTCGTAGATGAAGACGTCATTGGCCACGCCGTCGAAGCCACAGGCGAAGAGGCGGGTCGCCGTTGCGGCCATCCCGCGGAACGACATCGCCGGCGAAGCCGTCAGCACCGTCGTCAGCGTCGAACCGGAAACGACGCCGATCACATTGGCCCCGGTGCCAAGGTACAGGT
>JBOHRY010000227.1:0-4289 GCA_050732955.1 Gemmatimonadales bacterium
AACCGGGCCGCGAGAATGTCGATGTCACCGACGACGCGTTGCACGATCACCGGCGTCGGATGTGTCATGCCATCGCCCCGGCGGTGAGCCGCCGCAGCCGGTCAACATCGAAGGGAACGTTGGATGCCGCCGGCAGGTACGCCACCGCCCCCATCGATTCGACTCCGAGCCAGCGTGACACGACGCGACGCACATCGGCAGGCGTCACCGCGAGCAGTTCCGCTGCTTCGCGGTCGAGGCGCGTGACGTCGCCGTAGGCTTCAGCATCGGCGAGCGCCAGTGCGCGGCTCTCGAACCTCTCGAGCCGGCGCGCCATGCGCGCCAGCAGCAGGCTTCTGGCGCGTGCGAACTCGCCATCGGCCAGTTCACCCGCGGCGAGATCGCGCACCGACGCGACGATCACCGCAGTCGCGGCGTCAATCCGTTCGGCGTCGAGTTCGGCGCCGATGGCGAAGACTCCGGCATCGATCACGCCGTACGTCGAGGCGCCGATCGCATTGACGACTCCCGGGTCGCGAAGGCGCCGCCCGAGCAGCGATGCACGGCCCGAACCGAGGACGGCGGCGGCGAGATCGAGGGCGGGAATCTCATCGTCGAGCACGCCGGGGGCGCGCCAGCCCAGCACCAGCTGGGCCAGTGCGACGTCGCCACCGAGTCGGCGCGCGGCGAGCGCCGGCACGGCCAGCTCCAGCGGTCCGGGTGGAATCGACGCCGGGGTCGCCGGCCAGTCGCTCCAGTTCGCGCGGAGTGTACCGAGCGCCGCGGCTTCGTCCACATCGCCCACCAATGAGACGATGGTGCGCGCGGGCACATAGCGCGACGCGTAGTAGCCCGCGACGTCGTCGCGCTGCAGCTTTTCCAGCGCCGCCTCGGTGCCGATCCGCCACCGCCGAAGCCGGTGCGTCGAGTAGAGCAATTCGTGAAGCGTTTCGCCTGCCACGGCACCCGGAGAGTCGAGCTTGCGCCGCGCTTCCTGGATGATGACGCCGAGCTCCCGCCGCAATTCATCGGCGTCGAGCAGCGGCCGGCGCACCTGGTCTGCCTGCAGCGTCACCAGCGCGGCCACGTGACGGGCCGGCGCGCTTGCGATGTAGACCGTCTGATCGTAGCTGGTGAACGCGTTGAGCGAGCCGCCCAGCGCCTTGGTCCGGCGCGCCAGTTCGCCCGGCCCGAGCGTCGGCGTACCCTTGAACAACATGTGCTCGAGCACGTGCGACACGCCGCCGAGTTCGTCGGGTTCGTCGAGGAAGCCGGCACGCACGTGAGTGGCCAGCGCCACCGCCGGTGCGGCCCGGCGGCGTTGCACCAGGAGCGTGACGCCGTTCTGCAGCTGTTCGCGCCGAAGGCCGTCGGTGGGTGCTCGGCTCACTCGCTCACGTCGAGAGTCCGCTGCCCAGGGGCCGACTTCGCAACAGCACGAGCACCAGCAACAGCATCCCGCCGCCGTACCCGACGATGTGCCAGAGCTCGCCGCCATGCGGCACCGGCAGCCCGGGTTGCAACAGGTAGAACGGCGGCAGCAGCCGGTGCAACTCCAGCGCCCAGCCCGGCAGGAAATCGCGAGTGGCGATGGAATGCAGGATGTTCTGCATCACCGACAGCAGGAACACCACCAGGTATCCCTTCGACATGAACCGCGACGCGAGCGCCGCGGCGCTGCCGACCAGCAGATACGCGAGCGCGATCTGGCCGATCAGGTCGGCGGTGACACCGGTGCTGCCGCCGGTTGCCAGCATGAGGCCGATCCCCAGCACCAGGGGACAGAGCAGGATCACCACGGCGCCGATCAGGAATCGCTGCAGGTAGAACCAGAACGGCGACATCGGCTTGCTGAACCAGCTCCGGAAATAGCCGCGCTCGAGGTCGGTGCCGATGATGGTACCCACGGTCATCAGGATCGCCACCGTGAGGCAGGTGTTCCAGACGCCGACCTGCACCAGCTGCGATATGTCGGTGACCATCGGCATCGGACGATTGTTGACGCGAACCTGGTCAGGTCTCGGCAGGTGCATTCGCGCGGCGAAACGCCAGACCAGCAGGCTCACCCCGACGATGGCGAGCCCGAAGAATCGACCGGGCCAGAGCATCGCGTCGCGTGCGAGCCACGGCAGATACCGCACTCCCGAATGGCTGCGCTTCATTCGCGGACCGCCGCGCGGAACGCCGTTTCGAGACTGCTCTGTTCGGGAGAGCATTCGACCAGCACCGCGCCGCCCGTGAGCAGCGCCACCAATCCCGCGCTCAGCTGCGTGCGGGTGGCGCTCACCCGCCAAACGCCAGCACGCCCTTCGACCGGTGTGGCCCCCGGCAGCGCGGCCGCCACGTTCACGGCGCCTTCGAACGCCACGCGCCAGACGATCGGTGCCGCGACTACCGTGCTGGCGCTGTGTTCGACCACGCGCTGCAACTGTCCCTTGTTGAGGATCGCGACGCGATCAGCCAGGCGCTCGAGTTCGTCAAGATTGTGCGACGCGATGAGGATGACGCGATCTGGCCGGCGCAGCGCCGCCACCACATCGCGGAATCGCTGCGTCCAGAGCGGGTCGAGGCCGTGCGTCGGCTCGTCGAGCACCACGATGTCGAAGTCGCCGATCAACGCCTGCGCGAGTCCCAGGCGCTGCAGATTTCCTTTGGAGAGTTGCTTCACCGTCTTGGCGGCGTGTTCGTCGAGACCAAGCTCGCTGGTCGCGGCGCGCACGACGCCATCCAGCTCGCTGTGCGCGACGCCGGAGAGCACCGCCATGCGGCGCAGCGTCGTGACGACGTTCCATCGCGGCGGCAGGTTGACGAGTTCGGTGAGATAGCCGATGCCCTGGCGCTCGACGTACGGCCGCGGCGGCAAGCCTCCGACCGTGATCGTGCCACTGCTGGGGTTGAGGAACCCCATGAGCAACGAGATGAGCGTCGACTTGCCGGCGCAGTTCGGGCCGGCAATGCCGACCACTTCGCCCGGCCGCATGGTCATCGAGAATTCCACCAGCGCCGGTACCCGGCGCCGCGTCAGCGGTGCCGTGTACGTCTTGCTCACCGTGTGAAACTCGATCACTGCAGGATCCGGATCACTCCGGCGGCCGCCGCGCCGCGCAGGAACGCCTCGGCGTTGCTCACCGGGATGCTCACCCCGGTTTCTGCCGTGCCGCGGCGGGCGAAGACCTGCATGAATTCGGGCACCGTCCCATCAGCCCAGGCCCCTTCGACCGTCTGCAGGTGAATCACCAGTTCGTCCCAGGTGCCGCGGAGCGTCAGGCCACCCAGCGTCTCGATGAGGTGGACGCCGGATGCGACCAACGGGCGCTTCTGCATTCCCGGCACTTCGCGCATCAGTGTGCCGAACAATTCGAGCTGATTGGGATCGCGCGGCGACCCGTCGGGTTGCAGGCCGTCCACCTCGGCGAGCACGGCGTCTTCGGGATCGGCGTCGCGGCCCAGTTCGGCGAGACGCGCCAGCCAGGGCCGCACCTCGGGATCGTTGTCGCCCGACTGGCGGGCGGCCTTGAGCAACTCGATGGTTCGCCAGACGCCCAGGTCGTCGAGGTGGTCTTCGGGCTTGACGCGGGCGAAATGGAGCAGCGCGGCGGGAACCTCGCCGCGGTCATAGAGAATGTTCGCCAGGTAGATCCGCGGCTCGGGATAGTCGGGTTCGAGTTCGAGGGCGCGCCGCAGCCAGTAGAAGGCGTCCGCGTCCATCCCCAGCCGGTGCGCCGTATACCCCAGCGACGCCGAAACCTCCGCGGAACCCGGATGATGTTCGCGGCAGAGTTCGAAGAATCGCCGCGCCTCGACAAAGAATCCCTCGCGGAAGAGCGCGCGACCCACCTGCAGCATCAATTCGTGATCGTTGCCGAATCCCAGATCGATGAGGCGCTGGAATGCGCGCAGCGCGCCTTCGAGCTGGCCGAGCACCAGCAATGTCTCGCCCATCCCGGCGAGCGCATCCTCATGATCGGCGTCGACGGAGAGCGCCGCGTCGAAGGCCGAGCGGGCCCAGGCGTACTCCTCGCGCGCCAGCTGGGCGTATCCCAGTCCGACATGGAGTTCCACGGCCTGGGGGTAACGGGCCAGGCCCTCCTTCAGGTGGGCGAGTGCGGCATCGTAGCGTGCTTCGTTGTACAACTGGTGGGCCTGCTCATCGTACTCATCGGAGCTGAGAAAGGGCTCCGCCATAGACGAGTCTCCGGAAGGTTACCCAACAATACCAGAAAGACGGAAGAGAGAGAAGAGAGAATGGAAAAGAGAGAAGTGGGAGAGAGGAGAGACGAGAGAAGTGGGGTCGCTTCTCTCGTCGGCCC
>JBOHRY010000228.1:0-3089 GCA_050732955.1 Gemmatimonadales bacterium
GCGCTGAACATTGCCGTCGTGGCACCGATGCCGAGAGCGAGCAGCACGATTACCGAGGCGCTGAACCCGGGCCGCTGACGGAGGCGGCGTGCCGTGTAGCGCAGATCCTGGCGAAGTTCATCGAGACGGGTAGCGCCCCACGTGTCGCGGCTCGCTTCCTGGTGCCGGACGGGATGGCCGAACCGCCGCCGCGCCGAGGATGTCGCGTCCGTCGCCGACATCCCGGACTGGTGCAGGGCCTCGGCGCGCATCTCCCGGTGGAAACGCATCTCCGCTTCGAGCTCGCGCGTGGCGCGATCGCGGAAGAGAAACAACCGCAACCGGCGAAGCCATTCGAGTGGGTGCATCATTCAGGCCGGCCGCAAGACAGCTGCAATGGCACGGGAAACCCGGTGGTAGCTCTCCAGCTCATGCGCCAGCTGCTTGCGTCCCGCCGCGGTGATGCGATAGTACCGCGCTCTCCGGTTCTCGCGGGTGCGGCCCCACTCGCCAACCAACCACCCCTTGATCAGCAGCCGCTGCAAGGCCGGGTACAACGATCCTTCTTCGACCTGAAGCACCTCGGCCGAGGCCCGACCGATCGCCTCGGCGATCTCGAAACCATGGGCTTCGGTGCAACGCTCGACGGTGCGCAGGATCAGCATGTCGAGCGTGCCGGGCGGGATATCAGTGCGGGCCGGTGTCATGACATAGATAGTCTATGTTACCTCCTGGAATGACGCAATGGATCCGCTGGACGGACACGGTGCGGGAACAACTGGACCCCGGGAACAGGTCGCTGTCCTTGCCACGATAGATTTGCCGTCATCACTCCGATGACCGACTCCGCCAGATTGCCGGCGCGCCGGCTGGCCAACCTCGGCCGCGCGCTCCGGCACCGCAACTACCGGCTCTACTTTGCCGGTCAGGGCACGTCCGTCATCGGCACGTGGATCACCCGCGTCGCCACCAGCTGGCTGGTCTTCCGCCTCACCCATTCCGCCCTGTTGCTTGGCGCGGTGACTTTCGCCGGCCAGTTGCCGACGTTTCTGCTCTCTCCGGTCGCCGGTGTCTGGGTCGACCGACTCGACCGCTACCGCGTCCTGTTCGTCACCCAGACGCTGGCCATGCTGCAATCATTCGCGCTGGCCGCGCTGGCGCTCACCGGCGTGATCCAGGTCTGGCACATCTTCGCATTGCAGGTGTTTCAGGGAGTGATCAACGCCTTCGACACGCCCTCGCGGCAGAGCTTCCTGATCGAGATCGTCGGCGATCGTGCCGACCTGCCCAACGCGATCGCACTCAACTCCACCATGGTGAACGGTGCACGCCTGATCGGTCCGGCGGTGGCCGGCCTGTTGATTTCCGCGGTCGGTGAAGGCTGGTGCTTCCTGGTGGACGGTGTGAGCTACCTGGCCGTGATCGCATCGCTCTGGATGATGCGCCTGGCGCACGGAGCCCGCGCGTCGCGGGAAACCGGCGTGTGGGACGACCTGGTCGAGGGTGTACAGTACGCGACCAGCATGAGATCGATGACGGCGATCCTGCTGCTGCTGGCACTGATGAGCATCGCCGGACTGCCCTACAGCGTGCTGATGCCGATGATTGCCGGCAACGTGCTTCACGGTGGCGCCCACACCTATGGTTTCCTGATGGGTGCCACGGGTGTCGGCGCGCTGGCCGGCGCGCTTCACCTCGCCTCGCGGCGAACGGTGCTCGGACTCGGCCGGTTGATTCCGCAGGCGACGCTGGTCTTCGGCGGCGCGTTGATCGCTTTCTCCTTCTCGCGCTCCGTGGTGCTGTCGCTGGTGCTGCTCTCCTTCGTCGGCATCGGATTCATGACCCAGACGGCGGCCAGCAACACGCTGCTGCAGACGCTGGTGAGGCCTGACATGCGCGGCCGGGTGATGGCCTTCTTCACCATGGCGGTGATGGGCACCACGCCGTTCGGGGCGCTTCTGGCCGGTGCGCTGGCCGAACGCATCGGCGCGCCGCGCACGATTCGCATCGGTGGATCGCTATGCATGCTCGGCGCGTTCGTATTCCTGCGGACCCTGCCCCGGCTACGCGAAGAGATCCGGCCGATCTACCAGGAACTTGGCATCTTGCCCATAGTTGCTGTGAACGATGCGGCCGAGGTTGAAGACGCAGTCAAGTGAGAGCAACAAGAGAGAAGGGAGAATGGAAAAGAGAGAAGTCTCCCTTCTCTCTCGCGTCAATTGTTCATTAGTCCAAGTATTGCACCCATCAGCGTGAATTGTACGACGTAGTAGCCTGCATTGATCAACCAGTGTCTCATGCTCCTGCCTTCAAACGAATAACTGGCTCCGAACGCTGTCGCGACCAGACAGACTCCTGAGGCAAATCCGCGCTTGAGTCCAATGGCAAGGCTGTGATGTTGCTGCGGGATCAGCAGGACTCCCATGGCGTATGCGGCGAGCAATCCAGAAACAAAGGCGACGGCCAGCAGACGTCCCATCGGAGCCGGGTTGGTTCGATGGCGCTCCATCATGGTGGGGTTTTCGGCCGACCACGGCTTGGCGAAGAGCATCGGCGAATACCAGATCCAGCCGAGGATGAACGCGGCAATGGCGGCGACGAGGACGGCGAGGTAGTTCACTTCGGGCATGTCGTGACTCCGCTGGCGGGGTGACTCAAAGCATGCCGCCCGGAGCGGATTCGCGGAAGGGGCCTCAGCTCGCTCGACGATTCCGCCCTGGGATCGGAAGTTCGTCAACCGAGATCGGCGCGGTGGGTGGTGGCGGAGACCACGGGCGGCTCCGCGGCACCCAGCATGGCACGTGGCGACGGTACCGCTCGAGGTCACGACCGAAACGTTTCTGCAGCGTGTCCTCGTCCAGCGGCCTCACCCACAGATCCCAGCCGAGTCCGAGCAGGAGATACAAGAGGATCACCACATACGATCCCGTCAGCAGGCCGACGCCGATCCCCTGCATCAGAAATCCGGCGACCATCGGGTTTCGCACCCACGCGTATGGTCCGGTGATCACCAGAAGGCGCGGCGCATCGAACGCCATCGGCGTTCCCCGGCCGACGATCACAAACGTGACGATTGACCAGATCGCGAGCAGGGTGCCGAGTACCATCGC
>JBOHRY010000229.1:0-4942 GCA_050732955.1 Gemmatimonadales bacterium
GGAAACGCTCCGACCAGCGCGGCTCAATCGCCACCGCCACCTGTTCCAGCGCGCGAAGCAGCCGCAGACCATCGTCGGGATCGAGCCGGTCGCCCAGCTCCAGGAGCCGGCGCCGCAACAGGGTGACGATCCGCCGGGTGAGAAGCGACGCGATCTGGTCGTCGGCAGGAGGTCGATCCTCGGCGGTCTCCACTACGCGCGAAACGACATCCGCGACGCCGGCCGCTACTTCAGCCTGTGAGACCGCATCTTCGGTGAAGGCGTGCCACTCTTCGACCAGCACCTCGGCCGCTTCGTCGAGACGCTGCCGGGCGGCGGCGGAGAGCGCCACGTTACTCGCCGCGGTCTTCGCGCTGCAGACCGTGCTTTTCCATCAACCGGTAGAGCGTCGTCCGGTCGATGTTGGCCTGACGTGCCGCCTTCGACATGTTGCCCGCGGCCCGGGCGACCAGCCGGGTGAGATAATCCCGCTCGAACTGCGCGATGACGCGGTCCTTCACGTCGTGGAACGGTCCATCCAGCTGCGGCGCGGGCGAACGTTCCGGTGCGACATCGGCGTCGCTGTAGACCGGAATATCCGATGGCTCGATCACCTGGTCCGGTTCCACCAGCACGGCCACGTGTTCGATGACGTTCTGCAGCTCGCGCACGTTGCCGCGCCACGGCAACGATCGCAGATACTCGATGGTGCCGTCGCTCAACCGCGGCGATCGATCGGGCATCTGGCGGTGCAGGTGCCAGAACACGCCGAGAAAATGATTGGCGAGCATCGGGATGTCGTCGACGCGAGTCCGGAGCGGTGGCAGCGTGATCGGGACGACCCGCAGGCGATAGAAAAGATCCCCTCGCAGCACGCCGCGCTCCACCGCTTCCTGCGGATCGCGATTGGTCGCGGAGATGAACCGCACATCGACTGGATCACCCGCGGTCTCGGCGCCCACCCGGCGCACCACGCCATCCTGCACCGCGCGCAGCAGCTTGGCCTGAAGCGGCAGCGACATCTCGGTGATTTCGTCGAGGAAGAGCGTCCCGCCGTTGGCGGTTTCCAGCAGGCCCGGTTTGTCGCGGTCCGCCCCGGTGAAGGCTCCCTTGCGATGCCCGAACATTTCCGACTCGAGCAGGGGCTCCGGCAGTGCGGCGCAGTTGATCGGCACCAGCGGCTTCTTGACGCGCCGCGAATGCTGATGAATGAACTGCGCGATCACTTCCTTGCCGGTGCCGCTCTCGCCGCTGATGAACACCGAGGCATCCGTCGGCGCCACCTTGCGCGCCAGTTCGACGGCCTTGCGGAACGCAAGCGAGATCCCGATCAGCGCGTGGGTGTCGGAGTGCGAATGCTGACGCATCACCTGTAGGCGCAGATCCGCCGCTTCCCGCGACTTGAGCACTGCGTGCGATGCGCGGCCGATCAGGACCTGCAGATGGGTGGCCGAGAATGGCTTCGGGAGATAATCCCAGGCGCCCATGCGCAACGCCTCGATGCTCGACGTCACGCTCGGGTTGCCCGTCATCACGACCACCAGACAGTCGCGATTGACCTCGAGCGCCGCGTTGAGCAGTTCGAGACCGGGAACCTGCGACATGAACAGGTCAACCAGCACCAGGTCGAACGGCCGACGGCGCACCAATTCAAGAGCTTCCTCTCCACGGCCGGCGAGCGCAACGCTGTATCCCTCGCCGCGCAACACCGATGCGCAACTCTCACGCAGGGTGCGCTCGTCGTCGACGACGAGAATCCGGATCGACGCCTTCACGTCCGCGGGCATCGACAGCATGTCGCGGCTGGCCGGCGATTCCGGGGAGCCGACTTCTGAATTGGCTCCGGTTACAGCACTCATCTGCAGTACTCCCGAGGAGGGGCCGTAGGACTGGTCCTGCACCGATACAAGGCGAAAAGCATGCCGTAACTGTGGTACCGGTCCATCGAATATGGCGGCGACAGACCTGCATCGTTGCCTGCATGGGGCATGTCTGTCGAGATCCCACTACTATCTGTGGCGCTGATGCAACATATACTGGAATTGCATGTGGCCTTCTGGCGGCGCTCTGCGGTATCATGCTTGCGTGGCAGCATGGCTCCGGGTGCTGGCATTGGCACCAACCTTTTTCGTGCAGGCGCGAATCATGACAAACATTCCCCCAGTCCCTGGAAATCTGCCGGTTGCGGTAGGCACCGGCGGGATGGTGCCAGGGTCCGTCGTGGCGGGAGCCAGCGGCGGGGGGCCGCGAACCTCACCGCTGGTTCGCTACATCGCGGCCGTCAAGCGAGTCAAATGGTTGGTGCTGCTGTTGACGCTGGTGGGCCTGGGTGGTGGCTACGTGCTGAGTCGTTTGCGTCCGCAGACGTACGTCGTAAAGGCGCGGCTTCAGCTGACGCAGAGCGAGGCATCGGTCTTCGCCAATGAGCAGTGGAGTCAGTACTTCCGCAGCTACGCGCTGATCGAGCCGGTCGTGGCGGCCCGGCAGCTCTTCATCAAGGGACCCAAGCGCGTCGGCGAGCCACCGCTTCCAATGGGTCCGAGTGGACCGGCAGCATCGATCTTCCGGGGTCTGTCGGTCACGCCGAACCAGTACGCTCCCGGCACGTACCGGCTCAAGATCAGTGACGATGGCACGTCGTACGACCTCACCAACGTCACGACCAACCGGAAGGCTCATGGAGTGGCCGGCGATAGCCTTGGCCGGTTCTTCGGATTTCGCTGGGTGCCGCAGATCGAGCCGCGCTGGCGGGGCCAGACCTTCGAGTTCGACGTGGTGACAACCCGCGAGGCCGCGGACGAGATCAACAATCATCTCGCCATTGACCTGGCGTACAAGTCGCCGCGGTTCATGGACCTGCGTCTCGACGGGCAGGACGGCGACGCCACGGCGGCTACCCTCAATGACCTGATGGACGAATTTGTCAGTGAGGCGGCCCGCCTCAAGTCCCGCGATCTGACGCGCTCGGCCCGGGTGCTCGATTCCCAGCTCACCCAGGAGAACATCAAGCTCCAGGAATACCAGCGGGCGCTCGAAAGCTACCGCACGAAAATCATCACGTTGCCGCACGAGGAATTGCCGGTCGCACCCGGTCTGGCTTCCACGTCGCCGAGTGGCTACAGCGCGTACCTGCTCAAGACGCAGCAGCTCGAGGCGCTGAAACGAGACCGTCGCGATCTCAGTGCCGCGCTGGCCAAGGACACGCTCGGCGACAAGGTCGTCGATCTGTTCAATGCCATCCCGTCGACCAAGGCTTCGCCCGAACTTGGCGCGGTGATTCAGGAGTTGATGAACTCCGAGCAGCAGCTTCGTCAGTACCGAGTCCGGTATTCGGATGTCTTCAAGAACAATCTGATTGACATGCCCAAGCTGATCGAGCACGTCAACGACCTGCGCATGACGACGATTCCTGCGGCGGTAAGGGTGGTGATCCAGAACATCGACGACGCCATCGCGCGAACCGATTCCGACGTGAAGGCCGGTGCGCAGGAACTGCAGAGTATTCCTTCGCGGTCAATCGAGGAGAGCGACCTGCGCCGCAAGGAAGCGCTGCAGGAGAAGCTGGTTGGCGACCTCATGGTGTCGTGGCAACAGGCCCACACCCGTGAAGCGTCGGCGCTTCCCGATGTCACCGTCCTCGACCGCGCCGTGGCCCCGCTCAACCCGACCAAGAATCGCGCTGCAATCCTGATCGCACTGGGCACCATGGTGGGATTCGGCGCCGGTTTGGCGCTGGCACTCCTTCTCGAAGTCACCGACAAGCGCGTGCGGTATGCCGACCAGGTCTCGGCCGGGCTGGGATTGACCATCCTCGGGGTCATTCCGGAGATTCGCCGCGCGAAGCGGGAGCAACCGTCCGCCGAGGAAGCGGCGCAGGTGATCGAGGCATTTCGCACGGTTCGATTGAATCTGGCGTATGCCGCCAGCCAGGACCGCGTGGCGCTTACGGTATCCAGCCCGTCGCCGGGCGATGGCAAGTCGCTGGTGGCGTCAAACCTGGCGCTCTCCTTCGCGGAGTCCGGATATCGCACGCTGCTGGTCGATGGCGACGCGCGACGGGGTGAACTCCATCGCACCTTCGGAATGGAGCGCCGTCCGGGACTGCTCGACTACCTCGTGGGGGAGCTGCCGCTCGAATCGCTGTTGCGATCCACGACCCACCCGCAATTGCAGCTGATCACCAGTGGCAGCCGCAAGCGCAACGCACCCGAACTACTCGGTACGCTGCGCATGCGCGAACTGGTCGAGACAATGCGCGGGCGGTTCGACGTCGTCATCATCGATTCGCCGCCGATGGGCGCGGGGATCGATCCGTTCGTCCTGGGTACGATCACCGGCAACCTGATGCTGGTGCTGCGTGCAGGCGCCACGGAACGCGACCTGGCCGAGGCCAAGCTGCAGATCGTCGATCAGTTGCCGATCCGCCTGATCGGCGCCGTGCTGAATGACGTCCGCGCCAGCATGAACGACTACAAGTACTACTCGTACAGCTATGGCTATGGCGCGGTCGATGAGGATTCGCAGCCGACGTCAATCGGCGCAGGCCAGCCGGAGGAGCCGGCTTAAGCGGCGACGGCCAGTTCGAGCTGCCTGACCAATTGCCGGCCGTCCGGCGGCAACTCCGACGAATCGTCGCCGGCGACGATCGTGGTGCGGACTTCGTTCGCGGTCGCGCCCGCTGCCTGGGCGAGGAGATCGCCCAGGCGCGACCCCAGCCGGGCCGCACCGGTCGGACCGATGCCCGCTGCCACGATGGCGAATGCACCACTCCCCAGGATTCCGGCGATATCACTGGTGCGCCCCGAGGACCGGACGGCAACGGCGGCCTCGTAGGTTCTGGCGGGCCCCGACTCACCATTCAGAACCCAACCGACACACGCCACAGCTCGGCCAATTCGCCGGGACTCAGAGATAAGCTCCGTCACGCGGTGCACCAGCCCCGGTTCCGTGTACAGGCCGGTTC
>JBOHRY010000230.1:0-2527 GCA_050732955.1 Gemmatimonadales bacterium
ACCGGCCACGGTCCCACGCCGAGCCAGCGCATGATCCCATGGCTCAGGGCGAGGTGCAGCGCGGTGAGGGAGAGTCCGAGTGTGACGTTGATGGCGGCGAGGCGCCAGAGTCCCGGGCACACGGGCCACCGATCCGGGATCGCGAGGATCACCGGCAGGAAAACCACCCACAGGTACCATGGCACCGCCTGGGTCGCGAACGCCGCTCCCAGCGAGACCGGGCGGCCGGCGGCGAACATGACGGCGTGGTACTGCACGGCGAACACCGCGCCGATTGCGGTGGCGAGCAGCGCCGCGATCCCGATAATCTGCAGCCGTCGAGTCAGCGTGCGAACCTCGCGTGAACGGGATTCAAGTGTGGGTCCGAAGCAGCCGCGAGGCAAGAGGTCACACCGGCAACCGCAGGCCGGACCGCGAAGGGGCTCGAGCGATGCACCTCGCGGCCCGGCGAACGGAGTGTCCTACGGCCGCCGGCTTCCGTACGGGTTGGGTGGCGGCGGCGGCGGAGGAGGCGGCGGCGGCGGGCTCACGCTGTTGGATGTTACGATCACGCTTCCGGTCATGAACGTGTGGATGCTGCAGTGGAAGGTGAACGTGCCGGTCGAGGGAAAGGTGCGGCTCACCGTCGTGTTGCTCGCCGGGCTGCTCACCGTCCCGATGTTGGCCGGCGCGTCAGGCACCGCATCGAACGTGACCGTGTGTCCAACCGATTGAAACACGAAGTTCACCGATTCGCCGGGCCGGATGGTGATCTGCGTCGGCTGGAAAGCGAGCGACGCGAGCCCCGTGATCTGATTCCCGCCTGGAGTCGTCGAGTTCATGTTGCTCGATCCGCTGCATCCGGCCATCACTATCGCCAGAGCGACGGTGACGCCAACTGCGCGATGCGATTCGCGCCGCATCGTCATGACAACCTCCTGCAATCGTGGTGCGTGGGACCACCTGGTGCGAATTAACACTCGCCAGACCTCGGGCGCCGCGCCATCGCGGAGCGACGAACCGCTCGCCGGCGCAGACCGCGGTATCTGGCGCACGCACCAAGTGCCGCGGAATGCCGCGGCTGACCGTACCATTCCGGAGTCCGTGGCGCGCCGGCTCAGGTATCGATGATCACACCCAGCGGCTCGAGCAGCGCGACACGATCGGCGATCACCTTCACCATCACCGTCAATGGGACGGCAAGCACCGCGCCGGTCACGCCCCAGACCCAGCTCCAGAACAGCAGCCCGACGAAGATCGCCACCGCGTTGAGCGGCAGGCGATGTCCGAGAAGCATCGGTGTGACGACGTTGCCTTCGAGTACCGAGAGAACCAGAAAACCGACACTCGCCAGCACCACGGGTTGCGTGGTGTCGAACGACACCAGCGACGCGACCGCGATGAGCACCAGCGTGGCGAGGGAGCCAAGATATGGAATGAAATTGAGGATCCCGGCGACGACGCCAAAAAGCGCCGGACTGGGAAGTCCCACCAGTGACAGCAGCGCCCAGGTGGCCACACCGAGTCCGATGCGGATCAACGCACTGGTCGAGAGATAGCGGGACATCTGTGCCTGCATGTCGTGCAGGCCGTCGATCATCTGCCGGCGATACCGTTCGGGCATGATGTCGCCGAGCTTCTCGCTGAATCGTTCACCGGCCGCCAACAGGAAGAACGTGAGGAAGACGACCGTCGAGACCGCACCGAGAAATCCGATCGTCGTCCCCGGCAGGCCGGAGAACAGCCCGGCCGGCGCCATCTCCACCTTGGTCGCCTTGTGCGCCTCGTCCGGCGCGGGATTCGCCGTCGCTTCCTGGACCTGGGCCGCCGTGCGCTGGAGCGTGTAGAGTGGTCGCGCGATACGTCGCAGCTTCTCCTGAACCTGTTCCAGCGTGCTCGGCGCGCGAGCCAGCCAGGCGGCGGCCGGTCGCGCCAGCGAGAAGACGCTGAGTGCCGTCACCACAACGACACTCGCGACGACGAGCCCCGCGGCGGCCCCCGGCGGCAGCCCGCGGCGGCTCATCCAGCGGACCGGCGGTGCCAGCAGCAGCGCCAGGAGTGCCGACGCCACCACCGGCAGGAAGAACGCACTGGCGAGCTTGAGCGCCGCCACGAGCAGGATGAGGAACGTCCCAGCGGAAAACCACCGTTCCGGATGCGCGAACGCTCGCTCGCGCAAGGTACGTCTCGCGGGCCTGGCAGTCTCCGCCATCGACGCTCCGGTTGGGGAACGGGCAGTTGTAGCTAGGACGTCTGAGAGGGCTTCTCCGCCACCCCGGCACCGTCGTCGAGCTGGATGGACATCGTCAGCGTGCGCCGGCAGCTGTCGCACACCTGCTCGTGCGGATCGAGCGACGAACGACCCAGGCCGCCGCCGACGTTGTTGGGCTCACCGCATTTCTGACAGGGAATCCGGACCGCGAGAAGCCGGCCGATCATCGAGAGCTGGCGGATCGACAGCACGATGCCGATCAACAGCAACAGCGGAATGCCGAGCAGGTGGACGATCGGGATCGGGATCAGCGTGGCGGCGAGCACTACCGCTACC
>JBOHRY010000231.1:0-1898 GCA_050732955.1 Gemmatimonadales bacterium
CTGCTCGGGAGTGAGCTGGTCGCGACGGAATCCGCCCGGAGGCGGTCCGCCCTGCCGCCCGGCCTCGGGGGGCGTCCCTCCGGGCACCCCAGCCGGGGCGCCGCCGCTGGGCGGGGCACTCGGTGGAGCGACAGTGGCGAGCGGCGGAGCAGTGGATCCCGGGGTAGCCGCCCCGGTTGGCGGATTTGCCGCACCGGTCCGATTGGCAGCACACGAGAGATTCGCCGCGACAATCGCCGCTGCCACAATCATCCGAGCCTGACGCATCCTGCCCCCTGCTGAAGTCCGCGTTAGTGGGCGCGAGTGACCCCCGAATGAATCAATTCGGGCACGACCACGTGGGCAATTTCCTTGTTCACTTCGGCGTTCGACGCCGGATTGATACTCTCGGTGGTGCCGCTCCAGACCAGTCGCCCGCCGTCGCGCGTTTCGTAGACTTCCGTTTCGTACCGTACGACGCGGTCCGTCTCCAGGTAACCCGGCGCATAGACCCGACTGTAGAAACTGTAGTAGTGCCCGGTCCACGGACTGAGATACGCAACAGGCTCGACCGAAAGATATCCCGGAACGTAGTGCGTTTCGGCCGTAGCCGAAACTTCATGCGCCACCAGCAGGCCGTCGAATCCGCGGCTGTGCACCGCATTCGCCAGCGCCGCCGTGTCGGGCGCCGCGTCGGGAAAGAGCTGATAGGACGGCGTCGCC
Organism: Gemmatimonadales bacterium; assembly: GCA_050732955.1. Classification (GTDB taxonomy): domain Bacteria; phylum Gemmatimonadota; class Gemmatimonadetes; order Gemmatimonadales; family GWC2-71-9; genus Palsa-1233. The sequence continues at coordinate 703 of JBOHRY010000231.1, forward strand.
TTCACTCCGTGACGCTTGAGTGATGCGACGAATCCGTCCTCCCACATTCGCCGCGAGGTCGAGTTCTTGCGCAGTGTCACCACCAGCACGTTGTCGAGCGGCTGGCGCGGTGCGTTGGGATCCTTCCACAGATTGACCAGCGATGTCGAAGTGCAGCCGGCCAGTGCCAGCAGGGCGAGCGCTGCACCAGCGAGTGCCACGGTGGTCGGTGTCCGCATGCGGTTCATGTCGCGCTCCGGATGAGAGCCAGACCAGAACGACGACCAATGCACTCCGCCCCGCACACGATCTCGCGTTCGCGTGTCGGGACGAATCGTCCGGGGTCACGCCGCGCGTGCCACGGGACGCCGCCGGCAGAAGTAGATCACGAATCCGATCACCAGCCAGACCACGAGCCGCATCCAGGTGGCCAGTGGCAATGCGACCATCTGCACCAGACAGGCAACGGCGCCCAGCGCCGGCACCCAGGGCATGCCGGGCGTGCGGAACGGACGCGGCGCGTCCGGCATCGTGCGCCGCAGCACGATGATGCCAATGCAGACGAGCACAAAGGCGAGCAACGTGCCCATCGATACCAGCTGCCCGAGCACGCCGATCGGCGTCAAGCCGGCGGCGATCGCCACCACGATACCGGTCAGGATGGTGCTCAGGTACGGCGTGCGAAAGCGCGGATGCACGCGGCCGAACAACGGTGGCAACAGGCCGTCGCGGCTCATCGACATGAAGATCCGGGTCTGGCCCAGCAGCTGGACGAGCATGGTGCTGAACAGTCCGAAGAGCGCGCTGACCTTGATGAAGGGGCTGAGCCAGGTGAGGCCGGTGGCGTCGATGCCGACGGCGATCGGATCGGGCACGTTGAGCCGGCTGTACGGTACGATCCCGAGCAGCACGACGGCGACCAGGATGTACAGAATGGTGCAGATGGCGAGGGAAACCAGGATGCCGATCGGCATGTCCTTCTGCGGATTCCGGCTTTCCTGCGCAGCCGTCGAGACCGCGTCGAACCCAATGTACGCGAAGAACATGATCCCTGTCGCGCGAAGCACGCCGCTCCAGCCGAACGAACCGAACCCGCCGGTGTTCGGCGGGATGAATGGATGCAGGTTGGTGCTCCGGACGTACGAGGCTCCCGCGGCGACAAAGACGATGAGCACCAGGCTCTTGATCACGACCAGCACCGTGTTGGTGCGCGCCGA
>JBOHRY010000232.1:0-3279 GCA_050732955.1 Gemmatimonadales bacterium
ACGCTGAACAGCAGCGTGATGTTGATGTTGATGCCATCCGCCAGACACTGCGCGATCGCCGGGAGTCCGGCGGCGGTGCCGGGGATCTTGACCATCAGGTTGGGGCGATCCACCAGCTGCCAGAGCCGGTGGGCCGCCTCGATGCTCCCCTCGGTGTCGTTTGCAAGCTTGGGCGAGACCTCGATCGAGACGGTGCCGTCGCCGTGGCCGCTGCGATCGTAGACCGGACGAAAGACGTCGCAGGCCGACTTCACGTCCTTGATCATCAATGCTTCGACGATCCCGTCGGGCGACTCGCCGGATTCGCTGAGCGTGCGGATGTCCTGGTCGTAATCGGTGCTCGAGGCGACTGCTTTCTCGAAGATGGTCGGGTTGGAGGTCATGCCGCGAAGGGAATCATCCCGGATCAGGCGGGCAAGTTCGCCCGACTGGATCAGGTCGCGGGTGATGAAGTCGTACCAGATGCTCTGGCCGAGATCCGTAAGCTGTGCCAGCGGTGACGACATGATGGTTTCTCCAGTCAGATCAGCGCGCGCACGGCTTCAGTGACGCGCGCCGCGGTAAATCCGAATTCCTTGAAAAGCGTCTCGGCGGGAGCCGAAGCGCCGAAGTGATCGAGTCCGATGACGATGCCGGCCTGGCCAACCCAGCGCCGCCAGCCGAACGGCGACGCTGCCTCGATGGCCACGCGAGCCGTGATCGCGCGCGGCAGCACGCGCTCCTGCCACGCGGCGTCCTGCTGCTCGAACAGCTCCCACGACGGCATCGACACCACGCGAGTGGGAATGCCAGCCGCGTCGAGCTGCTCGGCGGCCTTCACCGCCACCTGCACTTCGCTGCCGGTGCCGATCACGATCGCCTTGGGAGGACTGGCGGGTTCCCGCAGAATGTAGGCGCCGCGCGCCGTTTCGCGGACACTGTCGGCGCGCCGCTCCTGCGCCGGGAGTTTCTGCCGGGTGAGGATCAGTGCCACCGGACCTTGCGTGTGCGCCATGGCCGCGCGCCAGGACTCCACCGTCTCGGCGGCATCCGCCGGGCGCAGCGTCGTCATTCCCGGGATGCTGCGGAGCATCGCCAGCTGCTCGACCGGCTGATGCGTGGGTCCGTCCTCGCCGAGTCCGATCGAATCGTGGGTGAAGATCCAGATCGCCGGCGCCTTCATCAATGCCGACAGCCGGATCGACGGCTTGCAGTAGTCGAGAAAGATCAGGAAGGTGGCGCCATAAGGACGGAAGCCACCGTGCAGCGCGATGCCATTGCACGCTGCCACCATGCCGTGCTCGCGCACCCCCCAGTGCATTCGCGGTCCGGTGGTGTCGGTGTTGAAGGTCTCGCCAACCTTGATGTTGGTGCCGTTGCTTCCGCCGAGATCGGCGGATCCGCCCATGATCGCGGGCACCGATTTGGCGACGACCTCGAGCGCCTTGAGCGAGGCCTGGCGCGTCGCCAGCGGCTGGGTCGAGAGATCGGGCAGCTCCTTGTCCCAGCCGGCGGGAAGTTCGCCGGCGAGACGCGCGCGAAACGTGGCGGCGTCCGGCCGCTTGGCGAGCCGACGCTCCCATTCGCCGACCAATGTGTTGCCCTGCGCGACGAGCGGGCGCATTTCGTCATACGCCGCAGGTGCGACGTGGAACGGCTCCGGCGGCCAGTGGAGAATCTCCTTGGTCCGCGCCACTTCTTCCTTGCCAAGCGGTGCGCCGTGTGCCTCGGGAGTGTCTTCCTTGGTCGGTGCCGGATTTCCGATGATGGTGCGCAGCAGGATCAGCGTGGGCCTGGCGGACTGCGATGCGGCATCGGCGAGCGCGGCGTCGATCGCTTCGAGATGGTTGCCATCGGAGACGTGAAGCGTGCGCCAGCCGTAGGCCTGGAACCGCTTTTCCACGTCGTCGCTGAAGGTGATGTCGGTGTGTCCGTCGATCGTGATGTGATTGTCGTCATACACGACCGTGAGCTTGCCGAGCTGGAGATGCCCGGCGAGCGATGCGGCTTCGCTGCCCACGCCCTCCATCATGTCGCCGTCCGACGCGAACACCCAGGTCCGGTGGTTCACGATGTCGGCGCCGAACTGGGATGCCAGCAGGCGCTCGGCAATCGCCATTCCCACCGCGTTGCCGAAACCCTGGCCCAGCGGACCGGTGGTGGTTTCGACGCCAACCGTATGGCCGTGCTCCGGATGTCCGGGTGTCCGCGAGCCCCACTGCCGGAAGTTCTTGATCTCTTCGAGCGGCAGGTCGTAACCGGAGAGGTGCAGCAGCGAGTACAGCAGCAACGAGGCATGTCCGCACGACAGGATGAAGCGATCACGGTCGGGCCAATCGGGATGCTCTGGCGCGTGCTTGAGGTACCGGCGCCAAAGCAGATAGCCTGCAGGCGCGAGTGCCATCGGTGTGCCGGGGTGACCAGACTGCGCCGCTTCGACGGCATCCATCGCGAGAACGCGGATCGAATTGATCACCTGCCACGCGGCGGTGACGTCAATCGCGGGAACAGGGGGAGAAGAGGTGGTCACGGGGCTCGGCGGTTGAGGCGGTCACCAGGGGGTGGCGAGTCGCGGTGGAAGATAACGCCCATATATATGGTACGTGCCCCCGCGTCACCTGACGACGTCAGCAGGCCCGCGAAGCACACCGAGCAGCATCGATCGTTGACGTTTCTTGATGCCGGTGGGTCCGGCGCCTAGCATTGAGCACGGTCGTCCGCGCCGGTTCACGCGATCGGGCCAGCCGATCAGGAGGTCATCATGGCATGCTTCATCCTGCTGCTTGCGTTGGTAACCCCTCGCCTCGGCATCGTGCTGCTCTGGCTCTTCTCGACCTGGTTCAACGGAGTTTTCACATCGCTGCTCTGGCCCGTACTTGGTTTCATCTTTCTTCCGACGACGTTGCTCTGGTATACGGCCGTGCAGCATTGGTACGGCGGGAACTGGTCCTCGTTCGCGCCGATCGCCGGGCTCATCATCGCGCTGTTGATCGATCTTTCCCCGGCGAGGGCGCGGTATCGGCGGCAGCAGGAGTGACGGACTCCTCGACATGAGCATCGAAGCGGACCTGCTCGACCCCCGAGCGTCCATGGTCGAGCCGGCGAGCGTCGCGGTGGCGCACGTGCCAGCTGTGACCGCCACGCTCTGGTTGATCGTGATCACCGGTGTGCTACGGATCGCGGCGGCCGGCAGCGTTGGATTGGGGATCGGTGAGTCGTACTACTTTGGTGCGGCCCGGCATCTCAGCCTCAGCTACTTCGACCAGCCGCCAGCGGCGGCATTCTTCGCCGGATTGAGCT
>JBOHRY010000233.1:0-4227 GCA_050732955.1 Gemmatimonadales bacterium
GTGCACCACGCCGCGCTCGTGGGCATACGCGAGGGCGCGCGAGACGTCGCGGAGGATGCTGACGACTTCGGAGATCGCAACCGGCCCGCGCCCCAGGCGGACGCGCAGGCTCTCACCCTCGATGTACGGCATGGTGTAGTACGGGAGGCCTTCGATGTCCCCTGCGGAGAGGACCGGGACGATATTCGCCTGCTGCAGCGATGCCGCGACCTGGATCTCGCGTTCGAAGCGCGAGCCGGACATCGCGGCGGCGAGTTCTGGAGACAGCACCTTCACGACCACCTTGCGCCCGAGGCGATGTTCTTGCGCCACGAAGACACGGGACATCCCGCCGCCGCCGAGCTCGTGCTCGAGGGTATAGGTCGGCGCGAGCGCCTGCTGGACGCGCGAACGGAGGTCGGTCAAGGAACCTGCCGGGTTGAGCTGGGAATGGCCTCCAATATAAGGAGGGCCCGGGCCTTCTACCCGCCCGATGGTGGCGTCCGCGACTCCCTTAGTGGGTCCGGAGTACCTTTGCCGGATCGAGGTGCGCCGCAGAGCACGGCGCTGGTGCGGAGGCGGGAACCATCCGCACCTCTTGGCGGTTGTCGTCGGCGTGTGTTCCACCTCAACGAAGGCCCGATGAAAGCGCTCCTCACGCGTATCCCTCTGTTCATCGCCAGTATCGCCATCGCAGGTTGCGCGTCGTCCGACCAACCGACCGGATCGGGTCATCCTGCGACGACCGCGACGCTAATCTTGACGGAGCTCCTGCCGATTCCGGAGGACGTCGTCGGTGCCGGCCAGATCTATACGGTTGGGTTCAAGGCGTTCGACAGCCTCGAGATCCAGATTCCAGGTGTCGTGCCCGACAGCATGGTGAATCGCTTTCCCGATATTGCCGCCCTCTCGCACGATACCGTGCGCATGCTCAAGCCCGGCATGGCCGAGATCGTGACGTGGTATCAGGGGCTGTCGCATGACATGGGATGGACCGTCGCCCAGCCGACGGTCGCGATACGCATTCTCGCCGATACCTTGTCGGTCGATTCAGTCCGCCTCGTTGCCGGCGGCTCGTTGCACCTGATCGGCGAGGTGACGCTGGCGGATGATTCCGGACCGGCGGTGCTGCGTTCGCTGCACTTCGCATCGAGCGATACCACTCTGCTGACCATCGTTGGCGAACAGTCTGTGGCCGAACTCACGGGAGTGACGTCAGGGAAAGCGGTCGTCACCGCGTCGAGGGAAGGAGTGTCCGCCACACTGGTCGTAGATCTCTCGCCATCGCGGTACGCACAGATCAGCGCCGGCGCTGGTCACACTTGCGCCCTCGATCCGTCCGGTGCGGCGTGGTGCTGGGGCGCCAATGGCAGCGGACAGCTCAGCCGATTGCTGGCCTACACCGGTGAGACTCCGGCGCCAATCAACAGTGCGCTGCGATTTCACAGCATCACCGTGGGCGGGTTGCACACCTGCGCGTTGACCGGCAGCGGGGTTGCGTACTGCTGGGGCGACAATACCAACGGTCAGCTCGGCGACGGAGCAACGCAATCGAGCCCCATTCCGGTCGCCGTTGGCGACGGGCATCAGTTCACCTTCATCGAGGCCGGCCAGCAAAGTACCTGCGGCATCGACGGAGCGGGCGATGCGTGGTGCTGGGGTCTCAACGCCGAAGGCGAGCTCGGTACCGGGACGGCGGGGAGCGGCACGCCGCAGCTCGTCGCAGGCGGCCATCACTTCCTGACGTTGGCGACCAGCGTCGTGGAGAGCGAATCGATGCACCGGCATAGCTGCGGCGTCGACGATCAGAACGTTGCGTGGTGCTGGGGAGCGAACAACTCGGGCCAGCTTGGCGACAGCAGCATCGTCGATGTCACTGTTCGCGGCGTCGCGAGCACGATTCCGGTCCGCGTCCGTACCGACTCACTCTTTCGATCCGTCGCCGTGACAGGCGACGGGTCGTGCGGGATCACGGTCGGCGGCAACGTCATGTGCTGGGGGGAGTCGGGCGTTGGTGCCTTTCTCAATCAGGACTTTACCGCGGTTCCGGTGCTTCAGCCGGGGCTGGCGGGGACCGTTTCGCTCGATGCCGGCGCGACGCACTATTGCGCCGCAACTGCGACCGGTGCCGGCTTCTGTTTCGGGGGAACATCAGGTGCCGCCGACGGGGGTGGACCTGGGGGTCTCGCTGGGCGTCAACTGATCGCGGTGGTCGGCGGTCACCAATTCAGCGCGATGAGCGTTGGCGACGGCTTCAGCTGCGGGATCGCGACCGACGGCGTCACCTGGTGCTGGGGCGACAACAACAGCGGCGAGCTGGGGTGGGTCACACCAGGCGGCAGCAACACGCCCGGGGCCGTGATGGGGCAGTAACAGCCTCGGCCAGACCGTTGCGATATCGATGCGCTCTCGCCGGCCGCCCGAGAGGCGGCCGGCGTTTGTTTCGCTACTTATCGGTGTCGAGATGCCAGTGAGGGTCGTTCGAAATGCCAACCGCCGGCTAGTCGGTCCGGAGTACCTTCGCCGGATCGACTCGTGCCGCCCGGCGCGCCGGCGGCAGCGTCGCGACAACGAGCGTGGTGGCGAGCAGGCCCAGTGCCAGCAGATAGGCGAGCGGATCGGACGCGGTGACGCCGAAGAGATACGGCGTCAACGCCCGCGCGAGGGCAATGGCAAGCACCAGCCCAACGGCGAGCCCGATTGCCGTGCCGCGCAGTGTGTCGCGCAGCATCAACATGATCACCGAGCGTTCCTGCGCGCCGAGGGCCACGCGAATTCCCGCCTCACGGATGCGCTGCGCCACGGTTCGCGAGATCACGCCGAACACACCGACACCAGCGAGCACGGCTGCGAGGATACCAAAGAGCGATCCCAGCAGTGTGCGATAGCGTTCCTCGGCATACGAATGCCGGATCAGCGTTCGCAGCGGCGTGACGTGCCGCACCGTGACGGCGGGATCGAGTGGTGCCAGGCGCGCCTTGACGAGCGACTCGAGCGCGCCGGGATCGGCGCTGGCGCGGATCGTCAGCACCATGGTGTTTCCCGGCCATTGCGCGGCCGGGATGTACATCATCGGTTGCACCTCCTGCGAGAGCTGGTTGTAGCGGATGTCCGCGGCGACGCCGACGACCGTGAACGTCTTGTTCTGCCAGATCACATGCCTCCCGATCGGCGATCGGCCACCCCAGTCGCGCTTGACTGCCGATTGTGTGAGAATCACCGACGGCTCGCCTCCGGACTGATCACCGGCATTGAAATCGCGCCCGGCAATGAGCGGCACGCCGATGGTTCGCAGATAGCCGGGGAGGACGACGCGTTGCTGGATATTGGGCGGCTCCGCGTTGTCGGCATAGGTCACGCCTTCGACCTTGACCGGCGAGCTGCTGCCGCCTCCTTCGAAGAGGCCGTTCGAGCTTCCGCTCGCGGCAGTGACGCCGGGAACACCGCGCAGCGCGTCCACGGCTGCGGTATAGAACCGCGTCACGCGCGCATCGTCGCGCCAGAACTGCCCCGTCGAGTAGTCGTCAATCTCGAAGAGCCCATCGGCGACGAATCCGGGATTGACCGCCGACAGGCGCACCAGGCTGCGGCCGAGCAGGGAGCATCCCACCAGCATCACGATCGACAGGGCGACTTCCGCCGCGACCAGGGTGCGCTGGATCGCCGCGGCACCGCGTTGCGTCTGTCCGGTGCCGATCCGCACGTTGCTGTGCGCTCCCCGGCGCAATAGCGCGAATGCGGGGATCAGCCCGAAACCGACGCCGATCACGAGCGCGCACACGGTGGTGAACGCCAGCACTCGCCCGTCGACCCGCGCATCGGCAATTCCCGGAATGCCGGCCGGTGCGGCGCGCACCAGAAGGCGCACGCCGACCCGCGCGGCGAGCGCGCCGAGGATGGCAGCGCTTCCCGCGATCGCCACGCTTTCGGTGATCAACTGCCGGCCAAGTCGTCCCGGTGTGGCGCCGAGTGCTCGGCGCGCGAAGATCTCCGGTTGCCGCCGGACCGCCTCGCCCAGCATCAGCGTCGCGACGTTGACGCACGCGATCAGCAGCAGGAGCAGTACCGCTCCGGAAAGCATCAGCACCGATGGGCGCGCTGCCGCCGTCTGGTCGTCCTGCCAGATCGTCGCGCGACCGGAAGTACCGCCGGTCGATCCGCGCCACGCGGTCTTCACGTCGCTGATGATGCGGCCAACCTCTGCGTTGGCCTGCGCCACCGTGACGCCCGGCGCCAGGCGCCCGAGGC
>JBOHRY010000234.1:0-17360 GCA_050732955.1 Gemmatimonadales bacterium
CATGTCGAGCACGTGCGGCCGGAAGGCCTGATCCGACTTGACGACGAATGAGCCCTTGGGATACGCGGTGCCGTCGATGGTGAATGATGCCGTCGCCTTGTCGATCTCGATCCCGGCACACGACAGCGCCAGCAGGAAGTCGAGCGCCTGGGCAAACTCGGCATGGTCGGCCGGGATGACGAACTCGCGCGGGTCTCGGCGCGTCGCGTCACGCAGGAATCCGGCACAGACCGAAAGCCTGGCACCCGAACAGCCACCGCGTCCCGCGCCGCCCCCGCCGAACCCGGTCGGTGAATCGGTGCCCGGCGGCGTTGCCCCGGCCGGTCCGCCGATTGCCTTTTCCGCGGCCGCGATCGTTCTCGGCGTCGTGGTCCAGGTATCGGTGTCGCCCCGCACGATCGAGTTGTGACCCATCCGCCAGAAATTGAAGAGCAGGTCCTCGCGGTACTTCGAGGCGAGGTCCAGGATCGCCCGATTCGCGGTCATCGAATAGTCGATCGACTGGCGAAAATGCCACGGGCCCCATTGCACCGGATATATCCCGTCGCCGCTCGGCAGCTGGCGATCCAGAACGAGCGGGATGGTTTGCGGCGTCGGGTTGCCGATCGCCTCCGTCAGGATGCCGATCATGTTGTGGAAATAGCCGGTGGTCCGAAGACCGCCGTTCCACCAGGTGGAATAACTGGTGGAATTCTTGTCGACGATGCCCGCTTTGCCTTCCGCCGCGAACCGCCGCTGCATCGCCATACCGACCCAGTCGATCGACGACGGAATCATCGGATCGAAGAAGTAGTTGAATGGATCGCGGAACGGCGGAGTGAACATCACCGATCCGGCAGGTCCCGTCTGGTGGTGGTTGTAAATGATCTGCGTGTACCACTCGCGGTACTGGACGCGTTCGCCGTTCTGCGTTTCCGGCAGCGCCGCGCGGTACCAGTCCCGGTTGTCGTCATGCCCGGCGTATTTCTCGTACAGCCGGGGCAGTCCGCCAGTGCTGCGGTGAAGCGAATCGGCGTTGCGCATGTACCAATCGGCGACGAGTTCCATCCCGTCAGGATTGACCTGCACGGCAAGGATGATGTCGTCGTTCAGGATGCGCAGCGTTTCCGGATCGTTCATGGAAACCATCTGCCAGACCAGTTCCAGCAGCTGGTTGGCCCCGAGAACTTCGTCCGCGTGCAGACCGCCGTCGATCCACACGATCGCCTTGCCGGACCGGGCGAGGCCGCGCGCCGTGGCGGAATCGACGCGACCGCGCGCCAGCCTTGCGCTGGTCCGTCGGTATTCGGCCAGCCGCGCCAGGTTGGCGGGACTCGAAAGAATGGCCATCAGCTGCGGACGACCCTCCGCGGTGAGCCCGATGGTATCGAGCTTGATCCGCTTCGATTCGTGCGCCAGTTGCGACCACCAGTGCTCGAGTTGGGTGTACGTCGGCAGGAAATAGTCAGCGCCGATCGTGTGTCCCAGTGCCTGTTGAGGAGTGGTGAGAGCCTGCTGTGCGGCGAGCGGAGCGACGGGAAGCAGCAGGATCAGCAGCGTTCGAAGCGTGCGCATGTATCGGCCGGAAGAGAGGGTGGTCGGATTGTCGGGGTGGCCGAAGTGTAGACGGTTCAGCGCGCGATCGCCGAAGTGGCGCCGAGACCGGCCGCCCGTCCGGTTGCCCAGGCCCAGGCAAAGTTGTAGCCACCGATCGGGCCGAACGTGTCGAGCAATTCTCCGGCGAGAAAGAGACCGGGGTGGATCTTGCTGGCGAGAGTACGGGGGTCAATCTCATCGAGGGCGACGCCGCCTCCGGTGACTTCCGCCTTGCGGTACCCCTCATCGCCGGTCCACGGCAGTGGAAAGCGGACCAGGAGTTCGATGAGGCGGAGGCGCGCCGTGCGCTCGAGCTGCGCCAGTACCGTGGCGGCGTCGATGCCGGCCCGCGCCAGCAGTCGATCGGCGAGGCGCGCGGGAATGTGGTGGCGGAGGACGCTGGTAACCGTCCGAGCTGACGGCGAGAGCGCCGATGTCCACGCCGTCCGGTCGAGCGGTGTCCATTGCACGGTGAGTCGCGCCGGAACGGACCCGGCGGACCGGGATCGCACGGCGAGATCCGAGAGATCGAGCACTGCCGGTCCGCTATAGCCGCGGTGAGTAAAGAGAAATCCTCCGGTGCTTTGCCGAGTCTCACCGGCACCGTCAGTACCGGTCAGAGTGACCGGGAGCGCAACGCCGGCGAGGTCAGCGAATTCGGGCGGATCGAGCGCGAGCGGGGTCAGCGCCGGATAGGTCGGATGTACGGTGTGACCCAGTTCAGCAAGACACCGCAGTCCGAATCCGTCCGATCCCGTGGCGGGAACGGAGAGGCCGCCGGTGGTGACGATGACCGCGTCGGCGACAACATGGTCGCCTCCGTCCGTCGCGATGCTCCACCGCCCTTCGGCATGCGTGAGGTCAGTGGCGTGAGTGCGGTTGAGACGCTCGACACCGCGTCGCGTCGCGAAATCGACGAGCGCATCGCGCACCACACGAGCCTTGTTGGCGGCGGGGAAGAGCTTGCCGGATTCTGGCTCGAGCACGAGCGGGATGTTCAGGGTTTGCTCGAAGAACTGCCGCTGGCCGTCGAGTGGCCAACTCCGCAGGATCCGACGCATGGTGTGCGGTGGAGATGCCGTGACGAAGCGTGACTCATCGAGCGATGCCGGGAGCACGTTGCATCGTCCGCCCCCCGAGATCAGGATCTTTCGCCCGCCGTCGGGGGTGCGTTCCAGCAACTGGATGCGGGCGCCGGATTCGGCGGCGTGAATCGCGGCCATCAGACCCGCGGCACCGGCGCCGATCACGGCGATGGTCGGCATCAGGCGGCTTTCGGTGGCGGACGGCGACGCGCTGTCTCGTTTAGAATTGTAGTTGATCAACCCTGTCCTGAGGTGGGATGCCCGACCAACAAGGCTCGGCGCCGGTGTTCAGCGAACCCACGGGTCGGCGCTGGCAACGGGTGCGGGCCGGCGCGATTCTGGTCGGGGCAGGCAGCATCCTGGTGGTCCTGGGCCTGATCGCCGCCGCGCTGCTGCCTCCGGTGCTCGGGAACGCCAACCCATTCAATCCTGCCCTCGAGACTCGCCGGGTCCCACTCACCTCCCGCGCCGCGCGTGAGCACGACGTGGCGCGCGGCCGCCTCTACCGCGCGCTCCGGCGCGGACAGGCACCCCCCACGGCGCGGGGTGGTCCGGCGATTCGTCTGCGCGGCGGCCCGCCGGCGCAGGACTCCATCATGGCGGGATTCTACGTCGACTGGGACGAGCACTCCTACCAATCGTTGCGGGCGCATCTCGACCGGCTCGATTGGGTGATCGCCGAATGGGCGTTCATCGCAACATCGGGTGACACGCTTCGGATCCGCGAGGATACCAACCACGTTCTCGACCTGATTCATCAGGTGCCGGCGTCCCGGCGGCCGAAGGTGCTGCTCATGGTGAGCAACGTGCTGGAGAATACCGCGGGACGCTTTGGCGGCGTGAACACGCAGCGGTTGCTCGCGGACACGGCAGCCCGGCGCCGCGCCGCCCGGCGACTGGCGGAGCGCGTGGATTCGCTCGACCTGGCCGGCGTCACCGTGGATTTCGAAAGCATCCCCGATGCGTCACTGCCGTTGCTGGCGTCGTTCATCGACGAGCTGCGTCAGGCGCTCGGGCCCGGGAAGCTCGTGACGCAGGCGATCCAGGATTACCTCCCGCCCGAGTGGGTCAAGCGCTTCGCGGACCGGTGCGACCGCCTCATCCTGATGTTTTACGACGAGCACTACCAGAAAGACGACCCGGGTCCGGTATCCGGCCGCGGCTGGTACACCGAAATGGTGGACAGCTTCCTGACCGTCATCCCGCCGGGGAAAGCGATGATGGCGATCGGCGCGTACGGTTATGACTGGAACGACGCCGGCAACTCCGCCAAGATGGAGGCGGTGACCGTGCCGGACGTCTGGCGAAGCGCCCGCGAAGCGAACGTGCTGCCGATGTTCGATCCGGACGTGAGCGAACCATATCTGGCGTGGACGACGTCCGACTCGGTCGACCACTTCATCTGGTATCTCGACGCCACCACCGCGTCGGACGAAATGCGCATCGCCCGGCAACGCGGGGTCACGTCCGCCGCGCTCTGGCGCCTGGGTGCCGAAGATCCCTCGATCTGGAGAATGGTCGGGCGTCACGGCGAATTGCGTTCGCCGGATTCGCTCGACGTCATCGATCCGGGCTACAACGTCAAATTCGACGGCGAAGGCGAACTGCTCAAGGTGAGTGCGGTTCCATCCCCCGGATCGCGTCAGATCTCCTACGACAGCCTGCGCCTGATCACCGCCATCACATATGACAGCGTGCCCGGGGAATGGATCGTCGCGCGAACCGGTCAGCAGGACCATGAGATCGCGCTGACGTTCGACGACGGCCCGGACTCGCGGTGGACGCCGGCGATTCTCGACACACTGCGCTCACGGCACGCCACGGCGACGTTCTTCCTGATCGGCGATCAGGTGCTGGGGAACTATTCGTTGACCCGGAGGATCCTCAAGGACTCAAACGAGATCGGCAACCACACCTTCACGCACCCCAACCTCGCGCTGACGTCGCGGTGGTGGACCCGGCTGCAGATCGACGCGACCGCGCGGCTCTTCGAGGCGATCCTGGGGCGACGCAGCATCCTGCTGCGGACGCCGTACCTCGGCGACAACGATCCGAGCACGCCGGACGAACTCGTCCCGGTCGCCACCGCTACCGGGCTCGGATACATCACCGCCGGACTCAGCGTCGACGCCGAGGATTGGCAGCGCGGTGTCACCGACGACGAGATCATGCGCAACGTCCTCGAGGGGCGGGACCGTGGGCGCGAACACGGCGCCGGCAACGTGGTGCTGCTGCACGATGGCGGCGGAGATCGTTCTCGCACGGTGGCAGTGCTGGGGCGCCTCATCGATTCGCTGCGCGCGCGCGGCGACACCATCGTGTCGCTCGCTCAGCTGGCGCGTCTCCCCCCGGACGTCGTCATGCCGCCGATCACGGGACGAGGTTCGTTCGCGCGGATGGTAGAACTGGTGATCTTCGGCGGCGTCAGCGTGCTGAAGGTCGCTCTCGGCGATCTCTTCTACCTCGCCATCGTGCTGGCGATGTCACGGCTGGCCGTGATCCTGATCCTGGCTGCGATCCAGCGCTATCGGCGGAGCCCGGCGGTGGTATTCACGCCCACTGTGTCGGTCGTCATTCCCGCGTTTCGCGAAGAAATGGTGATCGTGCCGACGGTCAAGTCGCTGCTGGCGCAGGACTACACCGGGCCGCTCGAGATTCTGGTGGTGGACGACGGATCGCCTGACGACACCTGCGGCGTGGCGCAGCGCGCGTTCGCCGGCGAGCCGCGAGTGCGGGTGCTCACCAAAGCCAACGGCGGCAAGGCGAGCGCGCTCAACTTCGGGATCCGGGAAGCAACCGGCGACGTCATCGTGGCGCTCGATGCCGACACGCTCTTTGATCCGGACGCGGTGCGCCACCTGGTCGCCCCACTCGCGGATCCGCACGTGGGAGCGGTCGCCGGCAACGCCAAGGTCGGCAATCGTATCAATCTCGTGACGCGCTGGCAGGCGCTCGAATACATCACTTCGCAGAATCTCGATCGGCGCGCCTTCGCGCTGCTCGATTGCATCATTGTCGTTCCCGGCGCCATCGGAGCCTGGCGCAAGTCGCTGGTGCTCGACGCCGGCGGATTCTCGAATGACACCCTCGCCGAAGACCAGGACCTCACGCTCTCGATTGCGCGACGCAACTACCGCGTCGCCTATGCCGACCGCGCGGTGGCATGGACCGAGGCGCCGGACACACTGCGCGGGCTGGCGAAGCAGCGGTTTCGCTGGTCGTTCGGGACGCTGCAGTGCGCCTGGAAGCATCGCGACCTCCTCCTCCGGCACCGCGCGGGGACGCTGGGTTTCGTGGCGCTGCCCAACGTCTGGACCTTTCAGGTCGGGCTGTCGCTGATCGCGCCGCTGGCCGACCTGGTCTTCGTGCTGAGCCTGGTGGGCGTCGTGGTCACCTACCGCGAACACAATACGACGTACGCTATCGATGCGCTGACGCACATTGTCGCCTGGTACGGTGTGTTCATCACGGTGGACTGGTTCGCGGCGACGCTGGCCTTCCTCATGGAGTCCGATGAAGATCGCCGGCTCACCTGGCTGGTATTCCTGCAACGCTTCGCCTACCGTCAGGTCATGTACTGGGTGGTACTCCGCTCGCTGGTGGCGGCGCTTCGTGGCGGCCTCGTCGGCTGGGGCAAGCTGGAGCGCAAGGCGACGGTCGGCGTGCACGAACGCCGATTGCACCGCCGTCGCTGGTGGCACGTCTGGCGCCGGCGGGCGGCATGACTCCCACCGTGCCGGAGCGTGTCGTCCGGACGCCGCCACCGCCGCGGCCCTCGCCGCCCGTCGACGTCGAGAGCCTCCAGGCGCTGCTGGACGGATCCGAACGGGAAGTGCGGGATCGCGTTCGCACGCGGCTCTGTCAGCCCGACTTCGCCTATCAGTTCCAGCTGGATGACGCGACCTACCGCGCACACGTGCGCGACTGGCTGCGCCTGCTGGCGGACGAGGGGTTCGGCGCACTGGGCGTCCCGACCCGCTTTGGCGGAGGCGGCAACCCGCGCGCCTTCCTCGCCGCGTTCGAAACGCTCGCATTTCACGATCTGTCGCTCACCATCAAGTTCGGGGTGCAATTCGGACTCTTCCAGGGCAGCGTCCAGTTGCTGGGCACCCAGTGGCACCACGAACACTTCCTGGCGGCGATCAGCCGGGGCACGCTGCTCGGCGGCTTCGCCATGTCGGAACTGGGGCATGGTTCGAACGTGCGGGACCTCGAAACGACAGCCACGTACGATCCCGCCACCGGCGAATTCATCGTCGATACGCCTACTCCCACGGCCACGAAGGAGTGGATCGGCAACGCGGCGAATGATGGGCGAATGATGACCGTGTTCGCCCAGCTGATCGTGGGCGGGATCAATCGCGGGGTGCACGCGTTGCTGGTCCCGATCCGTCGTACCGATGGCACCGTGATGCCGGGTGTGCGCATCACGGACACGGGGCACAAGGAAGGATTGAATGGAGTCGACAATGGCCGGATCCGGTTCGACAAGGTGCGAATCCCGCGGGAACACCTCCTGAATCGGTTTGGCGCGGTATCGCCGGACGGGGAATACACCTCGCCGATCGAGACTCCATTTCTCCGATTCTTCACGATGCTCGGCACGCTCGTCGGCGGCCGGATCACCATCGCATTGTCGGCGCTCTCGGCGGTCAAGACGGCGCTGACGGTCGCCATCCGGTACGGCAACCGGCGGCGGCAGTTCGGACCACCAGGCGGTCCGGAAACGCTGTTGCTGGATTACCGCACCCATCAGCGCCGGCTGCTCCCGGCGCTCGCCACCACCGTGGTTCTCGACATCGCGTTGTCGCGACTGGTGGACCGATTCACCCAGCTGGACGACGGCGACGCGCGTGAAGTGGAGGGTCTCGCGGCGGGCCTCAAGGCGTATACCACCTGGTTTGCCCAGCGCGCGATCACCGATTCCCGCGAGTGTTGCGGCGGTCAGGGATATCTCGCGGTCAACCGGATCGCCGTGCTGCGACGGGACCTCGATGTCTGGACGACGTTCGAGGGTGACAACACCGTGCTGATGCAGCTTCTGGCCAAGGGGCTGCTGAGCGGCTACCGGCAGGAATTCGCCGAGGTCGGCGTGATCCGGGTGCTGACCCGGCGCGCGGCGGCGGCGCTGCGTGCCCTCAACCCGATGATCGCGCGACGCGACGACGAAGAGCACCTGCGCGATCCGGCGGCGCAGCTCGCGTTGCTCAAGTACCGCGAAGCGCGGCTGCTCGACGCTGCGGCGCGACGGCTTCGCGCCAGCATGAAGACCACCGACGCGACGACCGCGGCCGTCCTGGTACAGGATCACCTGATGCACCTCGCGACGGCGCACGTCGAGCGCGAATCACTGGAAGCGGTCCAGGCGGAAGTCGAACGTGCGCCGGTGACGCTGCGTCCCCTGCTGGAACTGTTGCGCGACACCTTCTGGGCCGATTGTGTGGAACGGGATGTCGGCTGGTACTTGATGAGCGGTGCGGTCGAGACGCCCAAGGCCAAGGCGATCCGCTACCTCGTCAACAAGTGCAGCCAGGAGCTTCGTCCGATCGCCGAGGAGATCACGCGCGCTTTCGCCATCCCCGACGCCGTCCTGGCCGCGCCGATCGCGTTGCGGCCTATCGCAGATTCCGGCTGAGGAAGGCCAGTGTCAGCGCCCACGCCTCGGCCGCCGAATCGGCGTGATAGGCGGCGCGCTGGTCGCAGAAGAAGCCATGTCCCGCCTCGGACATGTCGACGTTGACGAACGCCTTCCCGACGCTTCGAAATGCGTCGATGATCGACGCGCGGATGGCTGGGGTGATCTTCGCATCCTTTTCGCCCCAGAAGAACAGCTGCGGGCCGTGCAGATTGGGCACGCGTTTCAGCAGCGCAGGAGCGATCCCGCCGCCGTAATACGACACCGCGGCGCGCAGCGGAAGGGTGGCATTGGCAACGAAAGCGCAGCGTCCGCCCATGCAATAGCCGATGGCGGCGATCCGATCGGGATCGACTCGTCGGTCGCGCTGCAGGAAGGCATAGGCCGCCGCGGCGTCGGCTGCGATGCCATCTGCCGTGAGCTTCTCCACGTGCGGCCGCACCGATTCGAAGTCGGTATACGCGGCCTCGAATCCCGGATCGGCGGTGCGGTGAAACATTTCGGGAGCCGCGACGACATACCCCTCGCCCGCGAACCGCCCGGCGAGATCGCGGATATGCGCGTTCACGCCAAAGGCTTCCTGGAAGAGAATCAATCCGGGATGACGAGCGTCACCGGCCGGATGGGTGACCCAGGCCGGAGCCGTTGAACCATCGGATACGTTCAGGGTGACGTTGGCCATCAGACGGCTCCCGCGGCGGCAGCCAGAAGCGCCGCGGCCGCACCGGCGTGGGGGATCAGCGCCATGACGCTTCCCTTGAGCAGGGT
This sequence comes from Gemmatimonadales bacterium, assembly GCA_050732955.1. Classification (GTDB taxonomy): domain Bacteria; phylum Gemmatimonadota; class Gemmatimonadetes; order Gemmatimonadales; family GWC2-71-9; genus Palsa-1233. The sequence goes on from JBOHRY010000234.1 coordinate 9,064, forward strand.
CAATCTCCCGAGCAACGCGGCGGCTGCCGGCGTGTGACGCGCCGCGATCAGGTCGGACCAGGTATCCGGCGACGCGGAGAGGATGTAGTCGGCCGCCAGTTCGTCGGACGGCAGCCCCACTCGGGCTTCCGCGCAGCGGCCGTGACCGACAACGACCCACGCGCGCCGGTTGATCCCGTCCTCCTGGCGCTCGATCAGCAGCAACCGCCCGACCCATGACTTCGCGGCGGCGGCGAACGCCGCCGACTTGTTGAGCCGATCCTGCCAGGCGGCGATGCCCGTTGCCGAAAAAGGGTCGAGTGACATACTGGCCCGAAAGGTACCGGGCGCGGCACTGGTTGCGAAGGGAGCCGTTACCGCTTCCGCAGCGTGATCCCCCCGTTGACCGTTTCGATACTGAGGCGACGGCCGCCGCTGCCGATCCGGCCCGCGAACGACTTGGGGCCGAAGCCCTTCTCGATCGTGATCGGAAAGTCGCTCTGGATCGAGCCGTTGACCGTCTCGCCCCGGATATCGGCGCTCAGGGCGGCCGGGAAGGTGAGTTCGACGCTGCCGTTCACCGTGCTGATGCTCAGCGTTCCCTCCCACGACGGGCTGGAGAAGCCGGCCACGATCCTGCCGTTCACCGTTTCCAGTGACTGCGCTCCGGCACCCTCGAAGTTGAGGTCGCCGTTCACGGTCTCGATCTTCGAATCGACGTCGGCTCCCGTGACCGACACGTTGCCGTTCACGTTGTCGACCTCGAGCCTGACGCCGGCCGGGACCTGCACGACATAATGCATGTCGACGTCGAAATGGTCGTGTCCGCGATGCGAATCGTTGTTGTTGTCCCCGTCGCAGGTGCGCCGATTCGGATCGCGGTTGACATAGATCGTGCACACCTTGAGCCCGTTCGCGGTCTCCTCGCTGATCGCTTTCACCATCGAACCGTCACCGCTCTTCACGGTCTTGGTCACGGTGACCTCGGCGGTGCGACCCGATGCGCGGGTCACCTCTACGCGGCCGTTGATATTCTCGATCTCGAGCCGGTTCCCCGGGTTCAATACCTTGGTGAAGTGATAGTCCTGGGCCGCCAGCGGTGTGGCCAGGGCCAGGGCGGCCAGCGCCGACATCAGCTTGCGCATCGTCATTCTCCGGTTGAGGTACCGTACCTCGTGCGCGACCGCGCCGATCACTTGCCGCTCCGATGCAAACGGATGGCGCCGTCCACGGTGTGAATCCGGAGCTCGCGCGACCCGCCCTCGCCGATCGTAGCCGAAAACGAACGCGGCCCCCATTTGCCCTGCAACGTGACCGGGAAATCGGCGTGGAAGTCCCCGTCCACCGTCTCTCCGGTGATCCCCACATTGAGATCGGCCGGTAACGTGATGTCGACATCTCCATCGACGGTGCGCAGGGCGACGTCGTGATCCCAGCGCGCGTTGCGGATAGTCGCTGTGATGCGGCCGTCCACTGTGGTCAACCCGTCCGGCGACACTCCGTCCAGCGTAATGTTACCGTCGACCGTCCGGATGCTGGCGGGAGTATCGACGCCCCGAGCATCAACATTGCCGTCCACCGTCGTGACGTGAAGGGCGACGCCCGGCGCCACCCGCACCTCGAACTTCATGTCCACGTCCAGCGGGTCGCTGGGTCCGTTGTCATTGCCGTAGCGATGACCGCTGCAGCTGTCGGTATCGCCGCCATGGCGCAGATATACGGTGCATATCGTCGCGCCGTCCGAGGTCTCCTCCATCACCGCCTTGACCAGGTCGCCGTTGCCGCGGCGGACGATCTTGTGGACCACGACTTCGGTGGCGCCGCTGGTAGCCTGGGTGACGGTAATGTCGCCGTCAATGTTCTGGAGGTCGAGCTGCTGGCCGGCGTGGAGCGCAGGCGTAAAGCGGTAGTCACCAACCGTTGCCGGGTCGGCGGCGCTGGAACGGGCGTTCCCCGCTCGCCGGCCGCGCTGGGCGGCTGCCGGTACAGCCGCGGTGGCGGCCAGAGCGACGGCGAACAAGATCGGGTAGCGCATGGCGGATGTCCTTGGCTCAACGGGTTGCTGGCGCGATCTTCCGAGCCATCAGACGTCCGCGGCGCCCCGTAGGGTTGCAACGGACGCTGTCCACCCCGGAGTCACCATGTCCATTGTTGTCGATCGTCGCGGTTTCGTCGCCGCCTGCGCCGCCATCGGCCTTCCGGCCGATTTCTCTCATCATCTCTGGACGGCGGCCAGCGGAGGTGCATCCGGCGAGTCACCGGTCCGGCTGGATCCGATCACGACGGCGCAGGTTGCGGCGGCGGAGGATGTGCTCGGCTTGTCATGGCGCGAGAAGGACCGCGAAATGATGCTGCCGACACTCCAGCGCGCCCTGGCCGGGTACGCCACGCTGCACGCGATCGCGCTGCCCAACTCCGTCCCGCCGGCGTTTCACTTCGATCCTGTGCCGGTCGGGAAGCTGCCGATCGGCCAGCCGGTGCGTCCGCCCCGCGCGCGCAAGCTTCGAGCAGTCACGCGCCCCACCAGCGAGCCGGACTGGGCGTACGCTGGGGTCGCCACGCTGAGTCGTCTCATTCATGCGCGTGCGGTCACGTCCCGGCAACTGGTCGAGCGGTGCCTGGGGCGAATCGAGCGGTACACTCCGGAACTACTGTGCGTGATTACCCCGACGAAGGACCGAGCGCTCGAGCAGGCGGACCGGATGGACGCGGAGGCCAGGGCCGGCAAGTTCCGCGGGCCGCTGCATGGCATTCCATATGGAGCGAAGGACCTCTTCGCCGTTCCTGGATATCCGACGACCTGGGGGTCCCCGATCTACAAGGACCAGGTGCTCGACGTCACGGCGGCCGTGGTGGAAAAACTCGACACGGCGGGCGCGGTGCTCGTGGCAAAGACTTCGCTGGGCGAGTTTGCCCAGAACGACGGCTGGTTTGGCGGCCAGACGAAAAATCCCTGGAACACCTCGCAAGGATCGAGCGGCTCCTCAGCGGGTTCCGCGAGCGGCGTGTCCGCGGGGCTCTATCCGTTTGCCCTCGGCACGGAGACGCAAGGATCGATCATCTCGCCGTCGACGCAATGCGGGGTCAGCGGCTTGCGTCCCACCTACGGACGCGTCTCCCGCTTCGGTGCGATGGCGCTCTCCTGGACCATGGACAAGGTGGGTCCCATCGCGCGAAGCGCCGAGGATCTGGCGCTGGTCTTTGCGGCGATTCAGGGCGCGGATCCCCGCGATCCATCGGCTCGCACGATGCCATTCGAGTTCGATCCCGACGTGCCACTGTCGCGAATTCGCATCGGCGTCCCGCAGAACATGACGACCCCGCCCGACACCGCGGCGATGCGAGCAGCGGCCGCCGCCGGCACCGGCCGCGGACGAGGCGGCAATCCGGCCACCGCCATGGCGAACTATGAAGCCAACAAGACTGTCCTGGATGCGTTGACCAAACAGGGCGCCAAGCTCGTCCCGGTGACCTGGCCCACCGAGCCGTCCACCAATGCGATGTCACAGATCCTGGATGTGGAAGCCGGTGCGGCGTTTGCCGCCATCACGCGCGACAATACCGTGGATCAGGTGCTGATCCAGAACGCGTGGCCGAATACCTTCCGCGCGGCGACGCTGGTCTCGGCGGTGGACTACGTGCTGGCGAATCGCGCGCGGACGCTGCTGATCAACAATTACGACGCATTCTTCCGGGACGTCGATGTCGTCGTCGGCGGCGGCAACCTCGCGGCAACCAACCTTACTGGTCATCCACAGATCGTGATACCGCTCGTGGTGCGGGAGGGAACCGTGCCGAATGACCCCCGCAACCAGGGGATCTCGTTCGTCGCTGCGTTGTATCGAGAGGACCTGTTGCTGCGACTCGCGCACGCATGGCAGAGCGTGAGCGACGTGCACTCCAAGCGTCCGCCCAAGTTCGCGTAGGATTTGGGCGGCGCGACAGTGAGCGGCTAGGGCCGCCGCTTCACGATGACGTTGCCGTTGAAGGCATCGATCGCCACGCGAGCTGCGCCACCGCCGTAGACCACGGTGAGGGTGTGCTCCCCGTCGGCATCGGCGTCGCTGTTCCGGCGCTTGTCCTTGCCCTTGTCCGCGGCGCGCGGCGTCCCCGATCCCTGCATGCCATTGGTCACCGCCGGAATCTGCGTGGTCAGTTCGCCGTTCATCGTCGAGATCCGCAACGTGGCGCTCACATCCACCGGGAGTGAGAGGGTGATGTCGCGATTCTGGCTGCTGAACTCGTAGGAGCCGGATGGTGCCAGCACTCCGTCGAACTGGACCAGACCGTTGATGTTGCTGGCGGAGACCGTGTTCGACCGGATATCGCGCAGGATGACGTCGCCGTTGACGTTGTCGACCTCGAGGTCGCCGGAGGCATTCGTCACGGAAACGTTCTCTGCGGTCGCGTCGATCGACAGGCTCAAGCCGTGAAAACCCTCGACAATCACGCCGCCCGCCACGGTCTCGAGCTCGACGACTCCGCTGCCGCCGGTCAGGTGGATGAAGCCGTTCACCGTCTCGGCGTGCAGTCTGGCCGGCGATCCGACGAATGTCAGGTTACCTCCGATCGAGGTGGCCTCGACCTTCGCCCACGCTGGCACCACCAGCTCGATCGGCCCGCGGCCGTCTTCGCCGTCCAGTTGCAGGGTGCCGCCGTCGAGCTCCGCGGATGCGCCATGGATGGTGACGATGTCCGTCGTTCCGATTCGCAGCGAGATGTCCCGCGAGCGCGAGTCGATTTCGATCGCGCCGTTGCGAGGCAGGTGTACGGTCGTGTCCGCGTCCGTCCGGACGATGGTGGCAAGGAGCAGCAGCAAGGGCGCGGGCATGGTTTGGTTCAGCTCTGTTGCGCAAGTTGCGAGACCGTGCGCAACAGTTGGAGTTTCTTGCGCAGCGTACTGGTCAGGTAGCGCGCTGCCGTCGGATCGGACGGCGCGGCACTCTCACGCGCGGCGGCCTGCGCGATCGCCGCGTCGAGCGCGGTCAGGCTTTCGTTCACGCTCCGCCGGGCATCAGGATTCAGACGCCCGATCGACGAGCGCACGGCACGCTCGAGATCGCCGATGGCGCGGGCCAGCGCGGCGTCGTCCGGAGCAAAGCTTGCCGTGACAATCGAGGCGGGCGCGCTCACGTCGGCCGTGTTGGTCGGCGCGCGCGACTCGGCATCCTGACGCAGGACAAGCGCCGTGCCGGCCGCCGTTGCTGCCGCGATCACCAGTCCGGCTGCGATCGCGACCGGCCACCGGATCAGGAGAACGCCGCGCGGATGTCGCGGTGTGAGCTTCCCGGCGATGGCCGGCCAGAGATCCGCACCGGGCTGGGTGTCGCGCAATCGGGAAATCGCCTCCGCCAGCTGCGGATCGACCCGGGATTCAGTGTCCATCGAGCATCCTCCGCAGTGCGGCGCGCGCGCGTGACAGTTGCGATTTCGAGGTGCCGGGCACCAGACCCATCTGCTCGGCGATTTCTTCGTGGGTCCAGCCTTCGACATCGTGGAGCACGAAGATCCGGCGCGCACCCTCCGGGAGCCGGGCGATCGCCGCTTCGAGGTCCATCGCGGCCGCCGGATGGTGGAGGCGACCGCTGGCCGATTCCATGGCGTGCAGGTCGTCAACGATCCAGGCGCGATCGTTCCGTTCACTGCGGTGCCGGCTGAGAATCACGTTGACTGCGAGCCGATGGAGCCAGGTTCCAAAGGCGCTTTCACCACGGAACGTTGCCAGCTTGTCCCAGGCTCGCACGAAGACGTCCTGCGTGAGATCGTCGGCCGCATCCGGTCCGGCCATCCGCCGCGCCAGCGTGTGGATCCGGGCGACATGCCGGCGATACAGTCGCTCGAACGCCGTTTCGTCGCCCGACGCCGCCCTGCGTGCGTCGAGCGTCTCGATATCGACGGCGGCCGTGGTGTCCCGTTGCAATGCGGGCAGAGTCATCGAGAGGCTGGTCACATCGGGTTGGACGCTACCGGGGCCGGTACGGTTGCAGGGGCGAAACGTGCTGGCCGGCTGAGCGAAATCTACCGGGTAATGGTGATCCAGCTGGTCGCGCTCGCCCGCCCGCCACGTCCCACCGCCGTAAGAACGACCCGGTAGCGGCCAGGGTCGAGCCGTTGCAAGTCGAGATTCCGGAAGATCTCGCTCATCGCCTGTGCGGCGGACTGGTCGAAGGCGATGGCAAGTCGTGGCGCCTTGGTTGAATCGTCGCCGGCGCCGAAGAACGCGAACGCCAGGTGGTAGTTCTCCCCCGGCTCGAGCCCGGCGAGCTGGAAATACACCGCGGCGTTGGTTCCGCGCGGGAAGGTACCGAGCGGATTGAGGGGCACCGCCGCCGTCCCGGAATTCCACTGGATGCCACTGCCGTCCCTGCCCAGCACCAGGTCGCTGACCACCAGGCCCGGCTGGTCGACCGGGACGCGGATCGCGTTCAGGCGGGCGATCGCTCCCCGTCCGCTCGGCTGGCTGATGACGGCGGAAGTCGCGTAGATCCCCGGCTCGACGTCCAGTTCGACGGTGCCGATCAGGAATTCGCCGGCGTGCAATGCGTGGGCGGTCACGAAATGTCGAGTGGTATCGAGGGCGAACCGGCGCGCGTCGGCGCGACGTTCCGCCATGAGCTCGAACCGGACCGCGTAGCTGACATGACCTCCGGGTGCGGGCGCTGGTACAGCATCCAGCTCGTCGCCGCGAATCGCAAACGGGACGACAATGCGCGATTCGCCGGAGCCGTGGCGAAGTCCGTACATCTGGACCAGCGGATGCATCGCTCGGTCGAACGTCCGGTTGAAGTCATCAGTGGTCGTCGCCCGGGTGATCTGTTCGACTCCGACATCGTAGTCGTGCTTGATGCGCGGCGTTGACATCTGACCACTGCGGATCTCGGCCAGGGTGGAGAGCTTGAATCGCTGCGCTTGCGGGCCGGAAGTATTGAACGCCAACGGACAGAGCGACGTTTCCAGGTAACAGATCGCGTCGCGAGTGGCCGCATTGCCGGTCACCAACGTCGGCACGAGCAGCGTCGCGCCGACGTCGCTGCTGAAATCCTGGTTCATGAACTGCAGGACCAGCGGGCCGTCCGGCAGGTCGTACTTCCAGATTTCCATCGCGGCGCCGCCAGCGGCGCTGCTGGCGACGTGGTCCGGCTTGCCGTGACGCATGTACACCACGCCGCGATCGTCGAGAACGTCCTGGCTGAGTTGCAGGAACCGAAACGGCCGCCCGGTACCGAACAGCCGATTGCTCTGATCGAATGCGTTGAGCTCAGCCGACGCGGCCTCAATTGATCCTTCGGTGGTATCAGTCAATGATCCCATGTGCTCGCCATTGCGAATGGCGCCGACCGTCTCATCGCTGAACGTGTCCGAATTCTGCACGTTCCGATGCCGCCCGGTTCCGGGCAGCAGGACGCGATAGTCTTTGAGCGCGATCTCGTAGCGCCGGAAATGCTCGATCAGGCGAGCGCCATCACCGTGACCCTCGGCGACGTCGCGCTTGGCCCAGAAATCCCGCACCCAGTTCGACCGCGCGCTAACCGCCAGGGAATCCCATTGGGCAAGTTCGGTGGGCGACGTCACCCACGACAGCTGCTCACGGTACTGCTGCCGCGATGCCTGGCTGGTGTCGGCAGCTCCGGCGACAAACGCGTTGCGACCGTCCGCCGGATGTCCTGCCCGGTATTCTGCCCTCGCCAGCGCCAGCTCAACGACGCCACGGCTGGACGCACCAGCCGCGAGCGCCTCACGCAAGTCGACCGCCGCCGAATCGGGATCGCCACCCTCCAGCTCGACGCGCCCCGCACCGTACAGAGCGTCGCCGGCCAGCAGCCGATGCACCCGGCGGAGCATGTGTACCCGTTCTCCCAGCCGTGACGCTCCCTCCCGCGGTGGTGGCAGCGCACCGAGTGCCAGGCCATCGGCGGCATACGCTAGCGTGGTATCCAGTTGCAGGGCGCGCACCAGCGCGTAGCCTGCCGCCGCCTCATTGCTCACGCCGAGCGGCTGTAGCGGGCCTTCGCGCGCCAGCGCGTGCACCCGAGCGAGCTGAAGCCGCGCCATGCCGAGGGCGTACCACGCGATGGCGGAGTTGGGAAGGTCGCCCAATGTGCGCTGCACGGCGTGGTCGGCACGATGCGCGTCGGCGGCGCTATCGGTGATCTCCGCGCGGCGCACGAGGATCAATCCCTGGCAGAGGCGGGCAAGCGAGCCGGTCCGGTGCGCGCAGCGCGCGACGGGCAACGCGGCGAGCGTTGTGGCAGCGTGCAGGTCCACGAAGAGCGAGTCGATAAACGCGCGGTCATGTGTCCCCTGGCGCGGTGTTACCT
>JBOHRY010000235.1:0-2862 GCA_050732955.1 Gemmatimonadales bacterium
ACAATGCGTTGTCGCGCTGATGCAATCCGATACTTGGTTAATCAAGGATGTAGAGCACCCCGACCAGGCGCGACCCGATCTGCGTCGCCAGGCGGATCCGCTGCGCTTCGCCGCCGGAGAGCGTTCCGGCGGACCGTCCCAGCGTGAGATAGTCGAGACCGACATCGCGAAGAAACGACAGCCGCTCGACGACCTCCTTGAGAATCGGACCACCGATGTCGGGGTCGACCGCACCAGGCTTGCCGCGCCCGACCGGGATCTGCGCGAAGAACTTGACGGCATCATCCACCGAACGGTCGCTGACATCACCGATGCTCTGCCCGCACACCATCACCGCCAGGGATTCCCGACGGAGTCTTTTCCCGTGACACGCCGGGCAGGGCTGCTCAACCATGTATCCGGCGAGGTCCTGCCGGACCGCATCGCTGCTCGAATCCCGATACCGGCGAACGAGGTGGGCGAGGATCCCTTCCCATTCTCCCTCGACTTCGCGCCCCCGGCCACCGTCTGCGACGTAGCGGAGCTTCCGTCCATTCGCGCCGTAGAGGAGCATCTTGCGCGCCGCGGCGGGGAGTTTGCCCCACGCTTCCGCGGGATCGAATTTGAAGGTTCGCGCGAGCGTCGGCAGGACAACCTTCCTGAGATACCCGCTCGGCTCGCCCCACGGGAGGACGACGCCCTCGAGGATCGAGATCTGCGGATCGCCCAGCACCAGTTCGGGTGTCGGGACGCGCGCGGTGCCGACACCGTGACACTCGGGGCAGGCGCCGAATGGCGAGTTGAACGAGAACTGGCGCGGCTCGAGTTCGGGCAGCGACAACCCGCATACCGGGCAGGCGAATCGTTCGGAGAAGACCGTCGCGTCGCCGCCGGGATATCGCACAATCTCGGCGACGCCCTCCGCGACGCGCAGCGCCGTTTCGATCGAGTCGGTCAGGCGCGCCCGATCGCCCGCACGCACCACCAGGCGATCGACCACGACAGCGATATCGTGATTCTGCCGGCGCGCCAGCTTGGGAACATCGCCGAGATCGTATACGGTGCCGTCGACGCGCGCACGCACGTACCCCTGCTTGGCGAGGTCGTCGAACAATTCGCGGAACTCGCACTTGCGTCCGCGCACCATCGGGCCGAGCACCTCGATGCGGGTGCCTTCCGGCCAGGTCAGTACGGTGTCGGCGATCTGTGCGGCGCTCGACCGGGTGATCGGCGTTCCGTCGTTGGGACAGAGCGGCACGCCGGCACGGGCCCAGAGAAGCCGCATGTAGTCGTAGATTTCGGTCACTGTGCCGACGGTCGAGCGCGGGTTCTGGCCCGTGGTCTTCTGCTGGATCGAGATCGCGGGCGAGAGACCCTCGATCGAATCGACGTCCGGCTTCTCCATCAAACCGAGAAACTGCCTCTCGTAGGACGACAGCGACTCGACGTACCGGCGCTGCCCTTCGGCGTAGATCGTGTCGAACGCCAACGACGATTTTCCCGAGCCCGAGAGCCCGGTAATGACGGTCAGCGCGTTCCGCGGAATGCGGACCGTGACATTCTTGAGATTGTGCTCGCGGGCACCACGAACTGTCAGGTACTCTTCAGCCATAGCCATTAAGGATAAGGCCGCCGACGACGGCCTGAGCCTTGCGGGGTAGCCACCGATGCTCGTGCCCACCAGCCCCTCGTTTCGCAACCTGGCCGCCATCGCGATACTGCTCGCCTGGATGGGCAGCCTGGGGTGGCTCGGCTTGCGGGAGCTGAACCGGACCGAAGCCGCGACCCTCTCCACGGAGGCGTCACTCCGCCTGGCGCCGGGCAGCGTGTGGTTCGCGGTGTATGCCGGCCAGACCCAGGTGGGCACCGCAGGTATCCGGGTCGACACCGTCCCGCCGGGTTACCGGATCGACGAGTCCTTTTCGCTGGAACTCCCCATCGGCGGCGAGCTGGTCCGCACTACGAGACGCACCGACGTGTCGCTGGGCGCGACCCTCAATCTGCAGCGGCTGCACTCGCACCAGAGCCGTGAAGGAGTGCAGGCCGACTGGGTGATCGCGTTGCTGGGCGATACGGTCAATGCGCACCTGGTGTCCGGCGCCGGCATGACGCACGGACTGGCGCACTTGGCGGAAGTGCCGGCCACTGTCCTGACGCTCCCATTTCGTCTGGCGCTGGGCGGCGACCTTGCTCCCGGACGGACGCGAACCGTGACGCTGATGGACGGATGGCCGATCGGCGGACGTCCGGCTCGCGTCGCGATCGGTTCGCCGACCGAGATCCGCTTTGCCGACAGCGCAGACATCGACAAGGACAGCCTGCACACCATTGCGGCGCACACCGACTCCGCGCGGGTATTCGCCGTCACGATCGATGCGGCGAATGGGCCGCTCCGGCTCTGGATCGACGGCCGCGGCTCGGTCTCCGCGCTGGAAACACTCTTCGGCGTGCGCTGGTCGCGGACGGTGTTCGAGTTGAGCGAAACCGAATTTCGCAAGACACTCGCCGCACGGACCGCGGCGATCAGCGCTGCGCTGCCGCCACTCGCACCATTCGCGGCTGATCGGACGAACCGGGACACCGTCACGACACCACGTCGCTTCCTGGTCACGCACCGCGACCACTCGCCGGTTGACCGGGCGCTGCTGGCGATGCTCGCGGGCGGTCGCCAAGGCGTCCAGGGCGATACCCTCACCATCTACGACGGGCCGGTGACCACCCAGGGCGAGAGCGCGGGCGACACCACGTCCGATCCGATGATCCAGACGGCGGGTGCGATTGGGGCGCTGCAGCGACGCCTGATGCCGATTCCGTTCAGCCGGGACCAGCTCCCTGGCGTCTTGCTGGCATACCGCCGCCTGATCCGCGTGGATACCGCCGCCA
>JBOHRY010000236.1:0-2379 GCA_050732955.1 Gemmatimonadales bacterium
GCGTTGTGATAAGCGATGTGACGCCGTTCGCGTCCCAGGCGATCGTCGTCAGCACCTCCTTGGCCCCCGTCGACGGATCGTAGATCACGATTGCCGGGAAGCTGCCCGCCGGAATCGTGGCAGCGATATGGATCGTGAGGGGCTTGGTAGCGTAGTCGGTCAACGTGGTACTGATGGTGATGAGCGGAGAAACCGGCACGCTCACCGACGATGCCGGAATGGTCGTGCTCGATGCGTAGCTGATCGTCGCCTGCAACGAAGCGGTGAAGGCACCGGCTGGAATGACGAGGGAGAATCCGTTCAACGGTCCGGATTGCGCAACGCTCATCTGTCCGCCGCCGGTGCCGACGGTCATCGTCGGCAAAGTGCCACCAGTGATCTGCGCCAAGGCGACAATCCGGATCGGCGGGAGCGCACCGACGGTCACCTTGAGGACGTTTCTGCCCTCAGCCGATCCCAGCGTCCATGTGCCGGCGGTGGCGACGCCGTTGGCCCCAGTCTTCACCGTTGATACTGAAAGCGATCCGCCGCCCGAGTCGACCGCGAAAGTCACGGACGCGCCGCTCACCGGCGTCCCGGAGGCATCGGTCACCAGGACGGAGGGGCGGGTGGCCAGCACGGCCCCTGGTTCTCCTTGCTGGCCGCCGCCGGACTGCACGACCACTGCGGCCGGGGTACTGCTTGGTGGGGGCGGTGGAGGTGTGACGATTGTCGAGGCGCCGCTGCAGGCGGCGGCCGCGATCAGCAGAATCGGCAGGATTGGGAGCTTCATGATTGGGACCTGGTTCGAGTCCCCCTGAGAGGCGCCCTTCGGGCACCGCCGGTCTCATCCCGGCGATTCGAACGGGTAGCTTCAAACACCCCACCGAGCCTGGAGCGCGTTCGCCGTGTCCAATGAAGAGCCGCCGCCGCATACCGTGACCCGGCTGCTGGAAGAGGTGCGACGCGGGGACCCGGAGGCGGCGGAGAAGCTGCTTCCTCTGGTGTACGGCGAGCTGCGCGCCATCGCGGCCCGGCACATGCGCGGCGAACGCGCGAATCACACGCTGGAACCGACTGCCCTGGTGCACGAGGCGTACCTCCGCATGCTCGGCGGAGCGCCGATCGTGTTCGAGAGCCGCCTGCATTTTCTTCGCACGGCCTCGCAGGTCATGCGTCGAGTGCTGGTCGACCACGCGCGCGCGCGGAATCGCCTCAAGCGTGGCGGCGACATCAACCTGCCGTTCAATGAGTCGATCGCCGGCGCCGACGACAACATCATCGAGCTGCTCGTGCTTGATGATGCGCTCACCCAGCTTGGTGCGGCTGAGCCGCGGTGGGCCCAGGTGGCTGAGTTGCGCTTTTTCGGCGGACTGGACGTGGCGGAGATTGCCGCTGCCCTCGGCATCGCCCCGGTGACGGTGAAGCGTGACTGGCAGTTCGCCAAGGCGTGGCTGGCGCGGGTGCTCCGCGACGACAGCGAGGCTGCGCCGGCGTGAAGCGCGACCCGGAGCATCTGCGCCGAGTCCGCGAACTTTTCGACGCGCTGGTCGATCAGTCAAGATCGGACCAGCGCGCCGCACTGGAGCGGCTCGCCGGCGACGACGCAGAGCTGCGGCACGATGCGGAGCAGATGTTGACGACGATCGCCGACACCCGGAGGGTGTACGCCTCGCCCCTCAACGCTCGCGAGCATCTTGGCGCCGGTGACGCGGCGCCGCTCGAAGGGACGCGGCTCGGACCGTACGACATCGTGCGGCTGGTGGGCGTCGGCGGAATGGGCGCCGTCTACGAAGCGGTCCGGGCCGACGACCAGTACCGCCAGCGGGTGGCGATCAAGCTGGTGCAGCGCGACATCGATTCCGAACTCGCGCTCGCCCGATTCCGGCAGGAACGCCAGATCCTCGCGAGCCTGCAGCATCCGAACATCGCCGGGCTCCACGATGGCGGCGTCATGCCCGATGGCCGGCCCTACCTCGTCATGGAGTTCATCGAGGGCGATCCGATCACCACCTGGTGCAATGCGCGCGCCCTGGGCGTGCGGGAACGGGCGACGCTGTTCCGTCAAGTCTGTCACGCGGTGCACCACGCGCACCAGAAGTTGGTGATCCATCGCGACATCAAGCCAGCCAACATCCTGGTCACCGGGGACGGCACCGTGAAGCTTCTCGATTTCGGCATCGCCAAGGTGCTCGATGCCGGAAGCGGCGACGACGCGATGCCACTCACGCGCGGTGGTGCCCGCGCCTACACTCCAGAATACGCTTCACCCGAGCAGATTCGCGGCCGGGCACTCCAGACAGCGTCGGATGTCTATTCGTTAGCAACTGTCTCGATTGTCAAGCGCGCTGTGGGTCCCACGGTTGCTGCTGATGCACCATCGCATTCAGGATCGTGAGC
>JBOHRY010000237.1:0-5099 GCA_050732955.1 Gemmatimonadales bacterium
CGGAGACGATCGATTCCCGGATCTGGCCCCGTCTCGCCGCGATCGCGGAACGATTCTGGTCGCCGGGCACGGTCAACGACGTTGCGGACATGTATCGGCGGCTCGACGTCACGTCGCAGCGGCTGGCCGAATTCGGGCTGCGCCATGAGGATCACGGGCGGCGGATGATGCGCCGGATCGCCGGCGATTCGGCGCCGCTGTTCGAGACGCTACTCGATTATGTCAGGCCGCGCGATTTCGGCGGGAGTGGCGCCACTCAACTGGTGCCGCACGCCCGCCTGATCGACGCCGCCGTGGCGGATCCGCGAGACAGCTGGAATCTTCGCGGCTGGGCGGCACGGGCAGGTGCAGGCGATGCATCGGCCGCGGCAGCGTTGCAGCATCATTTCGCCCGCATGGCCGGGCTCTACGCCCGGCTGCTCGCGCTGAAGGCGGAAGTTCCGGCGGCCGAGGACGGACTGCAGGTCGCCGCGGCCCTCGCTGACCTGGGGCGGGTGGGCGGCGAGGCACTGGACTTCGTGATCCGGCGGGCGGGACCAGACGCCAGGTGGCGCGCGACCGCCGACTCGACACTGGCGGGCGTTGCCCCGGCACGTATCCGCCAGTGGCAGCTCCGCCCCGTCGGAGTCGACGCGGTGCGCCTGCTGGTCGACGCCGCGAAAGGACTTCCGCCGCCGAATGGTTCGCTCTAACGTTCGTCGTCCCACCGGCTCGATCTCTCGTCACTCCGGGGTCATGCACATGCATTGTCGCATCAACGTCCTGCTGGCCGCGTCCCTCTTCGTGGTCGTGGCAGGCGGCTGCGGCGCGCCGCCCCGCGCTCCCGATTCCGGACTGGTTCCTCGCGAGCGCACCGGCGGCTGGGTTTCGCTCTTCGACACCCGCACCCTGATCGGCTGGCACACCTATCAGCAGTCGCCTGGTGTCACAACGGGCTGGACCGTCGACAGCGGCATGATCCGGACGGATGGCAACGCCCGCGACCTGGTCAGCGACCAGCAGTACAGCTCATTCGAGCTGGAGCTCGAATGGCGAGTGGCTCCGGGCGCCAACAGCGGCATCTTCTACTGGGCCAACGAGGGCACTGAGGAGATCTACGAGAACGCCCCCGAGATGCAGGTCCTCGACAACGCCGGACATCCGGACGGCAAGTCACCGCTCACCGCCGCCGGATCGCTCTATGCCCTTTATCCCGCACCGATCAGCGCCGCGAAACCGGCCGGCGAATGGAACGCGGTTCGCATTGTCGCCCACGGCTCGCATGTCCAGCAGTGGCTCAACGGGATCAAGGTCGTCGACGTCAATTTCGATTCGAAGGACATGACGGCCAAGATCGCGGCGAGCAAGTTCAAACAGTGGCTCACCTTCGGAAAGTCGCGGCGCGGCCATATCGGATTGCAGTCCCATGGCGGAACGGTCTGGTTCCGCAACCTCCGCATCAAGGACAAGTCATGAACGCCAGGCTGCGCCTGCAGGTCATGATGTTCCTGCAATACTTCATCTGGGGCAGCTGGTTCGTCACGATGGGCACCTACCTCTCGCAAACCCGCCAATTCACTGGCGAACAGGTGGGACTCGCCTACGGCGCCACGGCGATCGCGGCGCTCGTCAGTCCGTTCTTCATCGGCATGGTGGCCGATCGCTTCTTCGCGTCGGAGCGGATGCTCGCCATACTGCACCTGCTGGGTGCCGTGCTGATGTACCTGGTCTCACTGCAGACAGGATTCAGCTCGTTCTATCCGCTGCTGATTCTCTACGCACTGTGCTACATGCCGACGCTCTCGCTCACCAACTCGGTCGCGTTCCATCACATCGCCGATCCGGCGCGCAACTTTCCGGTGATCCGGGTGCTGGGCACCATCGGCTGGATCGCCGCCGGTACAGTGGTCGGCAAGGTGATGCACGCGGGGGCGCTGGCGCTGCCGATGCAACTCGCCGCCGGCGCGTCGGTGGTGCTGGCGGTTTTCTCGCTGCTGCTGCCGCACACGCCACCCAAGGCAGCCGGCACGCCCTTCAGCTGGCGCGACGCGATCGGACTCGACGCACTGGCGCTGCTCAAGGACCGGTCGTTCCTGATCTTCTGCGCGGGATCGTTCCTGCTCTGCATCCCGCTGCAGTTCTACTACAGCTTCGCCAATCCGTTCCTCACGGAGATCGGCGTCAAGGATGCGGCGTTCATCCAGACCTTTGGTCAGTGGTCGGAACTCCTCTTCCTGCTCTCGCTGCCGTTTCTCCTGAGGCGCCTGGGGATCAAGTGGATCATGCTGGTCGGCATGGGGGCGTGGGCGTTGCGCTACTTCGCCTTCGCGCACGGCAACGCCGGCTCGCTCTTCTGGCTGATTCTCCTGGGGATCGTGCTGCACGGTGTGTGCTACGACTTCTTCTTTGTCGCCGGCCAGATCTACACCGACGAGCAGGCGGGACCGCGGATCCGCGGCGCGGCGCAGGGATTTCTCAATTTCCTGACCAACGGCGTCGGCTACTTCATCGGCGCGTTTGTCTCCGGCAACGTCGTCGGCGCCCACGCAGCGAGCCCGACACAACACGACTGGCCGGCGATCTGGATGGTTCCGGCGATCGGTGCCGCCGCCATCCTGATCATCTTCGCGGTGGCGTTCCGGCCGCCACGAACGGTCGCCGCGTAGGGTTGCTCCTCGAAGCCTGCGTCGATACGCTCGCGTCCGCCATTCGCGCCGAGGCCGGTGGCGCGGATCGTTTGGAACTCTGTGCCGATCTCGCCGACGCCGGCACCACGCCGTCGCACGGCGTACTCGAAGCCGCGCTCGAGCGGCTTGGCATCCCCGTCTTTCCGATGATTCGCGCCCGGGGCGGCGGATTCGTCTGCAACGACGATGACCGCGCGGTGATGCGCTCCGATCTCCGTCACGCCCGTGAGCTCGGCGCCCCGGGCGCCGTCGTCGGAGTCCTCACGATGGATGGGGATGTCGACAGCGAATTCGCCGCGACGCTTCGCGACGACGCCCGCTGCATGCAGCTGACCTTCCATCGCGCCTTCGACGTCTGCCGCGACCCGGGCGCCGGTCTTGAAACGCTGATCCGGCTCGGGTTTGATCGGGTGCTTACATCAGGACAGCAGGCCACGGCGTGGGACGGACGGGGATTGCTTTCCGAGCTGGTCGATCAGGCCGCCGGGCGCATCACCATCCTGGCCGGCGGCGGGATCGACGAGACCAACGTGGCGGCGCTGGTCGCGGCGACGGGCGTCGCCGAAGTGCACGTGCGGGGAATGACCCTTGAGCGCGACGCCGGACCAGCGCATCGGATTCCCTTCCGGAAGGCGCTACCGTCCGACGAACTGGTTCGTGCCGTGACCTCTACGGGCCGGATCGCGGCGATCCGCGCCGCCGCCGAGGCGGGAACGCGCTAAGCCATCAGCTGGTGCGAGTCTCCTCCGCGACCACCGCGGTACCGTAGCACAGCACTTCGGTCACCCCCGCCATGATCTCGGTGGCGTCGTAGCGAATCCCGATCACTCCGTTGGCGCCGATTCCCTGCGCATGCGCAATCATGATGTCGAAGGCATTCTCGCGCGCCTGCTCGCACATCGTGGTATACAGCGTGATGTTGCCGCCGAAGAGCCGCTGAATACCCGCGCCAATATTGCCGACGACCGACCGGGAGCGAACGACAATCCCGCGGACCAATCCCAGCGACTGCACCACGCTGCAGCCCGGGAGCTCGAACCCGGTCGAGGTGAGTTCGTGCGGAATCGGCTGACCGCGGTGCCTCAGGGCGGAGTCCATGTGCCTCTCGCGACCGCCGGAAGAAAGGAATCCAGTCCGCGCGGCGGAAACGCTATGGACCGGCCCTGTTCGGCACTCTGATACGCCGTCATGAGAATCTGCACGACTTGCAGCCCGTCGTGCCAGGTCAGTAGCGGTGCGTCGAGACCGAGAAAGACCCGCACGAAGTGCCGGTCTTCGCCGACGTAGCCGTACGTGGCCGCTTCGTCCGGCACCACCGGCATCAACCCCATCTCGGCGTTCTGCTTCTCCACCAGGTCCTCGCCCGCGCTGCCGCGCACATCGCGCGAGAAGAAACAGTTGAGTTCCGAGTTGAGCGTGTTCCAGTTCATCGAATACTCCGGTCCGAGCAGCTCCCCGGAAAGCCGCAGACCGGGTCCGACAAAACTCCACGACGTGGTGGCTTCACCCACCACGGTGAAACCGTCAGCGGTTTCATATGTCACGGTGACCGACGCGAAATCTTCGGACGGATGCCTGGAGTAATCCACAGCCGGACCAAAGCGCGACTTGAGCTGCTTCACGTAAGCGGGGCGACTCCACTTGAGCGATGCGATGCGGCCATCGACGCGAACGGGGCGCAGCGAATGTCGGGGCGCGCCGGGCTCGGTCAGGAGGAAGCGCACCACTTCGATCGAGTGGCACATCATGTCGTTGAGCACGCCGCCGCCCTGCTGCGACCCCTGCCAGAACCAGCCGTTGTGGGGACCGGAATGTTCTTCGGCCGCACGCGCCAGATACGGGCGACCAGCCGCGCGTGCACCACGGGCCCAGATCAGCTCGCGGCCGCGCACGATCCCCGGCGAGAAGAGCTGGTTCTCCAGGTAACCATGTGCGATCCCGGCCTTCTCGACCAGCTGCAGCACCTGCTTCGCCTCGGCGACGTTGCGGGCCAGCGGCTTCTCGCAGGCGATGCCGCGAAGTTCGCCCTTGCCGCGGCGCACGGCATCGCAGACCTCCTCGACGTTTTCGATCCGCGCCTGATTGGGCCCCGAGAGCCAGATGGCGTGAATATCGGGATCAGCCACCATTTCGGCGATCGACCGATACGGCCGGGCGGGGCCGACGCCCAGATCATTGGCAAGATCGGCAGCGCTCGCGGCGTGTTTGGCGTTCGGGCTCCAGACGCCGCGGACATCGCCGTCACGAACCGCGGTCCAGCCCTGAATGTGGAATCGCGTGTTGAAGCCGGAGCCGATGAATCCCACACCAAGGCGAGCGGGCGCGCGCTTGCTCGTGCCGGCACCGGCGCGCCGTATCCTGGTTGATGGACTCACGCGGGCTTGGTGGTGCCGAGGCGGGTGTAGTTCGCGGGGGGACAGCCGGTCCACTCGG
>JBOHRY010000238.1:0-2437 GCA_050732955.1 Gemmatimonadales bacterium
AAGCAGGTGCTGTTCGCGAAGCTGCAACGACTGGTCGGTGATGTCGCCGGCAAGGTGATCGCCGTGTGGGGCCTGGCGTTCAAGGCCGGCACCGATGACATGCGCGAGAGTCCGGCGGTCACGTTGATCGATGCGCTGCTTGGCGCCGGGGCGAAGGTCGTCGCGCACGATCCCGAGGCGATGGCTGTCGCCCGGGGCATCTGGGGTGATCGCATCCGGATCGTCGACGAGCCCTATCTCGCCCTCGGCGGTGCGGACGCGCTGTGTGTCGTCACGGAATGGCTGGTGTACCGGACTCCGGACTTCGAACGCATCAAATCCTTGTTGCGGGAACCGGTGATCGTCGATGGCCGGAATCTCTACGAGCCCGCGCGCATGAAGCGCCTGGGATTCCGCTATGTCGGCATCGGCCGCGGGCCATCGCCGCAGGCGGGCGTTCCACCGGTCCGAGCAGCGGACGCCGTGATCGCTCCCGGGCCGCGCCGCGGTGCCACGTCCCGGAAGGTCACCTGATGCGCGTGGCGATCACCGGGGCCGCCGGATTTGTGGGCTCCCATCTCGCCGACCGGTTTCTCGCCGACGGGCACAGCGTGGTCGGATTCGACAACTTCATCACCGGTCAGGCCACGAACCTGGCGCATCTGGCGAATCATTCCGGCTTCGAGTTCGTCGAGCACGACGTGTCGACGCCATTCACCGTGTCGGGCGAGCTGGGTGGCGTGCTCCACTTCGCCTCGCCGGCGAGTCCACCCGATTATCAGCGTTTTCCGCTCGAGACTCTGGCCGTAGGGTCATCCGGCACGGTCAATGCGCTCGACGTGGCGCGTGACAAGCGCGCGCGCTTTCTGCTGGCGTCCACGTCCGAGGTGTACGGCGATCCTGATGTCCACCCGCAGCCGGAGAGTTACTGGGGGCGCGTCAATTCCGTGGGCGAACGCAGCATGTACGACGAAGCGAAGCGGTTTGCCGAAGCGACCACCATGGCGTACCGCCGGAGCCGTGGCGTCGATACCCGCATCGTGCGCATCTTCAATACGTACGGCCCGCGGATGCGCCCGCACGACGGAAGAGTGGTGTCGAATTTCGTGGTGCAGGCACTCGCCGGCGAACCGCTGACTGTGTTCGGCGACGGCCAGCAGACGCGATCGTTCTGCTACGTGTCTGATCTGGTCGAGGGGATCTACCGGCTGTTTCACGGCGAGCGGGCGGAGCCAACGAACGTGGGGAATCCCGGCGAGTTCACCATGCTGGAACTCGCCGCCCTCGTGCTGGAACTCACCGGGTCCAGGTCGGCGCTGGACTATCGTGCACTGCCGGCGGACGATCCCCGCCAGCGCAAGCCGGACATCACAGTGGCGCGGACGGTGCTCGGCTGGGAACCGGCAGTGCAACTGCGCGAGGGCCTGGGCCGTACGATCGAGTACTTTCGCGAGGTCGTGACTCGTGGACGTTAGTACCCGCGGTACGTTCGACATCGCCCGCGAGCGATTCACCAATCGCGACTACTACGGCGCGCTGCTTTCCCTCGAAGACATCACCGGTGCCGGGCGCGCCTACGCCGATGTGTATCATCTGCGCGGGCTTTGCTACTCGTTGCTGGACCGACCCACGGAGGCGCTGGCGGAATTCGATCGCGCGCTGGAACTCAACCCTCGGTACCTCGAGGCGCACCTGCACCGCGGGTTGGTCCTCAACCAGATGGGCCGGGGGACTGAGGCCTCATCGGCGTTCGAGCTGGCAGCGGAGGCGGAGGGCCCGTCGGTTGCCGGGTTCAGCGGACCGGTCGCCGCGCGTCTTGCCAACGAGCACGCGCGCCTGGGCGAACTGTACGCCGATGTGGGCGCCGTGGCGGAGGCGGTGCTGGAATATCGGCGCGCGGTGGAACTCGGTCCCGGTTTTCACGACCTGCGTCTTCGTCTCGCGCGATTGCTGCTCGAAGCGGGCAATCCGCTGCAAGCGCGCGAAGATCTCGAGGTGATCCTGGAGGCGCGTCCCGACTGGGTCGATGCGCGCGTTCAACTGGGGATGGCGCGCTATCTTGCGGGCGATACCGCCGGCGCGCGCGATACCTGGCGAGCATGCCGCGAGGCGCGTCCCGACCTCGAGCGGATCTCGGCGTATCTCTCGATGGTAGAGCGCATTCCGGGGTGAACGCCACCAGATTGCTCGCCGCACTGGTCGTGCTGGCCGGGTGCGGCCCGGGTCGAAGCGGGCGTGAGCGGCTCGGCGACGAAGCCTGGCACGACGGTCGATGGTCGGAGGCGGTAGCCGACTACCGGGCTGCCGGTGATTCGCCACGATTGACCGCCAAGCTGGCGGACGCGGCCCTGGAGGGCCGTCTCTGGACCGTCTCGGCGATTGCCTGGACCAAGCTCGGCACCGACGCCCCGGATCGCGCGGCCGAAGCCGCTGCCGGCCTGGCCCGCGTTGCCATCGC
>JBOHRY010000239.1:0-4456 GCA_050732955.1 Gemmatimonadales bacterium
GCCTCAAGTCCTTCGCGCAGGATGATCACCAGCGACTGCACAAAGAGATTGAACGGTGCCGTACGATCGCTCACCACCCGCTCGGCTTCCTCCAGCGACGCGTAGAGCTGGCGCTCGACGCCCAGCAGTTCAGCGCGATCCGCACCGCCGGCCGCGCGGGTCCGGAGGGTGGCGAACTCCGCCTCGAGGCGAGTCGCCAGCCCCGCATTCCGGGCGCGGACATTCGTCTCCACCTGCTCGAATCGCATGTATGCGTCGAACGCGGTGTTGGCCGCCGCCTCGTGATGACCGGCATAAGCGAGGTCGAGTGCACCACTGATCTGGTCGCGCACCGCGGTGAACACCGCAGCGCTCGCCGGCCGCTCGTCGCCCGGCTGGTACGCCCGAACCGCCGCGAGCTGGGCCGGCCCTGCAGCGTGGCCGAGGGCGGAGAGCACTGCCGAATCGGTGAGTTCGGCGACCGTGGGAAACGATCGCAGCGCCAGCGGCACATCGCCTGCGGGGGCGGTCTGGCGCAACGTCGAAGCATAGAGCGCCACCGCCCATCGATCGGCCGGCGAGAGTCGCGTCTCGAACGCCGGCATGGCGGTGCCCGCCACACCGATCGTCACCCGCTGGTAGAACTCCAACGGCGACACGTGCGCCAGTTGCGTCGCAGCCGTGAGGTCGGCAGGTGGCGGCGTGAGTGACCGCGCGGCCGGGCCGTCGCCGCGACCACTCGTGCCGTGGCACGAGCTGCATTCACGCTGGAATACCGTGACCCCCTGCTTGAGCGACGGTGTCCGGTCCGGGATCTCATCCAGCGATGCGCCAAGTGCAGTCGCCAGGTTCGCCGACGCGTTCCGGGCGCTCGCCGCCAGTGAATCGGGCTCCGCGACGCGCGAGATCAGCAACAGCATGTGGTCGATGTCTGCCGTCGCGCCAGCCGCAATCCGTGGCGGCAGCACCTGCGCGGTCCGCCGCGCCTCGTTCAGGAAGAGGCGCGCCTCGACAACCTCGGCCGAGTCGGTAATCCGGCCGGCCGAAACCCCGTTGCGGTACTCCTGGGCGGCAAGCTGGACACTGGCGGCAATTCGACGCCCGGCAGCGAGTGAATCGGTGCCGGGCCCGGAAACCAGTGAGACGACAGCGAGCGCGGAGATGAGAAGCATTCTCAAATACTCTCTATCATGAGCGGAAAACTAGG
This sequence comes from Gemmatimonadales bacterium, assembly GCA_050732955.1. Lineage (GTDB taxonomy): Bacteria > Gemmatimonadota > Gemmatimonadetes > Gemmatimonadales > GWC2-71-9 > Palsa-1233. The sequence continues at coordinate 1,187 of JBOHRY010000239.1, forward strand.
CGCGACGGGGGTCGTGGGGCTAGTGGAGCGCATGCGTTGAGCTGGCCAGGTCACGTCGACTGCAGATGCAGCCGTTGTACCGGAGCTAGGCGTCTTCGAGGATGGCGACCGCGGCAGCCACGTCCCGGCTATGGCTCAGCGACAGGTGGATGGTGACGCGATGTGGACGCAGCAGTTCGGCGGCGCGGCCGGTGAGTTCAACTTCGGGGCGTCCATCCGGAAGCCGGTGCACACCGATCTCCCGCCATCCCACGGTGCGGGCGCCGGGGAGCACCTGCAACGCCTTGTAGACGGCCTCCTTCGCGGCGAGCCGCGCCGCGAACGCCGGCACCGGATCGCCGAGCGACAGGACGTACTCCCGCTCCTCGCTGGTGAGCGTCCGGTCCAGGATACGCTCGCCGTGCCGGTCGAAGAGCGACCGCGCGCGGGGGAGTTCGACCACGTCCAGGCCGATGGCGACTATGGCCACAGCCGCCACCAGAAAGCGTTCACCGGTCGAAACCAGAGCGGCGAAGGCACGGCACCGCTCAACCAGGCCGCGAGCACCAGAGCCACAAGCATGAGGCCGGCTGAGAGAATCCAGAGCGGCAACGTAGGCCTCCGCCATGACGCAACGCCATTCGCCATAACCCGCCAGCGCGACGATTCCGTGGCGGCGACTCGCATGGCGCCCGCCCAGGAACGCTCGAGCGCCGCGCCCCGGGCGCGCCGCGTTTCCGGTTCGCTTTCCATTCCTTCGAATCGCTCCAATGGCATCCCTTCGGCGAGCAGCCGGTTGAGAAGAGTGTCGGCTGTCTCGGCATCCGGCAGCAGCATCCGCAATCGCCGCGCGGGATAGTGCGAGTGCTCCGCCGCCGCCCGGAGCGACGTTTCCGCATCGGCCAGCACTCGCAGGCGCACCGATCGCATCGCAGCCGCAAACGCCGTCTCCCATGCCTCCTGATCCAGTCTCCCCGCAACTTTCGCCTCGATCACCCCATCGAGCAGCGCCAGCCGGATATCGTCGTATGGCTCGCCACGCGACGGCGACGAGATGCGGCCGAGTTCCGGGGCGATGGCGGCACTCACGCCACGATCGCCTGCAGTACCGCGTGAGTATCCGCCAGGGTTTCGAATGTGGCGTACGCCCCGGCTTCCCGGAGTTCCGCCCGGGAGAACCTGCCGGTGGCGACCGCGACCGCGCGCGCCGCGATCGCCGCGCCGCACGTGACGTCGGCTGGAGTGTCGCCGATGATGACGACTTCTTCGCCGCGCGGCACCCGGCCGAACCGCGCCGCCGCACGTTCGGCGGCGATCGGCGGCAGGTCGGGACGGTGGGCGCTGTCCGAGCCGAAGGCGCCGATGACGAAGCGATCGAAATCGATCCCCGCCGCACGCAGCTTGGCCTTGGCACCGCTCACGATGTTACCGGTGAGCAGACCGACGACGACGTCGGTTCGCTGCTCCAGCGCATCGAGCAGCGCCGTAACGCCCGGACACGCTTCCACCAGATGTCCGCGCTCGCTGATCTCGCGATCGAGTTCGACGAGGTACCGATCGAGCACCCGGATCAGCGCCTCGTCGGTGTGCCGTTCGGGAAAACCCGCAGCCGAATGCAGTTCGGCCACAATCTGCGGATCCGTCTTGCCGTCGAGCCGGACCGCATCGAAAAAGGAGAGGTCGGCATACTCGTGCTGGAACGCTGCACGGAAGGCGCGCCCTCCGGCCTGGGCACTCCGGAGCAGGGTCCCATCGATGTCGAAGAGGACGAGTCGCCGGATCACTCGACGCGGCGAACCGCCACCAATCGGGCGAGCAACGAATGCGGGCGGGATCCCGGTGCCAGCGTCTCCCGCGCGACGCCGCCGGTTTCGACCGAACTGTGGACGATAGTCTCGTCGCCGGCGAAGAGTGCGACGTGTCCGATGCGATCGCTTTCGCGCGCGCGAAAAAACAGCAGGTCGCCGGCTGCACGGCGCGCGGGGTCGATCACCTGCCCGTGCGCCGCTTGCTGTTCGGCGTCGCGCGGAAGTGTGACCCCGCGGGCGAGAAAGGTGTTCTGCACCAGCCCGGAACAGTCGATCCCGGCACCAGTGACACCACCCCAGAGGTAGGGCGTGCCGGCGAACTCGCGCCACGCCCAGTCGGCTGGGGGCTCGCGCCGAGCCCGCTCGACCAGCTGCGCATGCGAGCGCACCGCACCCGAGAGAATCTCGGCGCTGTCGCCGGTCGGAAGCTGCACCACGCCGTCGCGCTCGATGGTGAGTCTGGCGCGATGCGGCGCACGCACTGCCAGGCCGGCTCGCGTGTTGAGCAGCGCGCCTTCGGACCATCCGGCGCCGGCCAGCCAGGTCTCCACGTCACCCAGCGGCAGCGGCACCACGTAGCCCTCGGCGATCCACCCTTCATAGCTGTCGAGCAGCGTCCGCACCTGCAGCATCTCATAGTGGGAGTCGAGCACTTCGGCACCCTCGCCCATGACGAGCTGGGAGACCTGCTCGCTTCGCAACGAGGGCGTCGCCAGCAGTGGCGCGACGGCGGCAGTCACCAGAAGACCGTTCATGCGGGGTTCACCTTCGCCGCGCACTCCCGGCACCGGGTGACACCGCGGATGGTGCACACCAGGCAGACGAACGTGCCGCATCCCTCGCAGGGGTATCCTTCCGAAGCGCGCTCCTCACGTCCGCACGCGCGACAGATCATCGCGTCGCGTTCGGTCCTGGGCGGCACGGTGTTCATGGTCGGCTTCACCCCGGAATGGCGTAGCGCTTGATCTTGGCGATCAGCGTGGCGCGGGAGATGCCCAGTTCCTGGGCGGTACGGGTGCGGTTGCCGCCGTGATGCTTGAGCGTGCGATCGATGTGCATGCGCTCCAGTTCGTCGAGTGTCAGCGGCGTATGCCGCCGATCGAGCGGCGAGAATCGGGCCCTGAACTCCGGGGGCAGGTGCTCGGCACCCACCGCGTCGTGGCCGCGCGCGAGGAGCAGGGCCCGCTCCAGTACGTTGTGCAGTTCGCGCACGTTGCCGGGCCAGGAGTGTTTCAGCAACCGCTCCAGGGCATCTTCGGAAAGCCGCGTGGGCGCGCCCGGACTGGCCGGCGAGAGCTCCTTGAGAAAGCGGCGGATCAACGCCAGAAAGTCGTCCCGGGTCCGCTCCCTGAGCGGCGGCACGGTCAACGCCATCACGTTGAGGCGGCGGAAGAGATCCTCGCGAAACCGGCCCGACTCGACCATCGCCGCGAGCGACCTCGCGGTGGCTGCGATGATGCGAACATCGACCGGAATCTCGCGG
>JBOHRY010000240.1:0-11698 GCA_050732955.1 Gemmatimonadales bacterium
CCTCATGGCTCCGGGCTCTGGGCCGGCTCTCGGCTCCGGGCTCAGGGCTTGCTCCGGGACTCCGACCACGTCGCTTCTTCCGGGCTCAGGGCCCCGGGCCGGCTCTCGGCTCCGGGCTCTGGGCTCGCCCGGGGCTCCGACCACGTCGCTTCTTCCGGGCTCAGCGTCCCGGACCGGCTCTCGGCTCGGGGCTCTGGGCTTGCTCCGGGGCTCCGACCACGTCGCTTCCCCGGGCTCGGGGCTCTGGGCCTGCTCTGGGCTCCGGGCTCAGGGCTTGCTCCGGGCTCCAAACTCAAGGCGACGCTCCCGAAGAAGCCCACCCCGCCATTGTGTAGCTTTCCGGCTAATGCTCGTCTCCTAGCCGCACCCTCGTAGCCAGGAGTCCCGGAATGGCATTCGATCTGGAAGGCCTGTACCGGACATCATACGACGCGGTCGTTCGTTTCCTCTATCGCAAGGTCTGGGATGCCGACCGGGCGGAGGATCTTGCTCAGGAAGTCTTCATGCGGGCGCTGGCGCATCAACCGGAGAAACCCCGTTCCTGGGTCTTCGCGGTTGCGGCCAATATCGCCCGGGATGAAGCGCGCGCCGCGATCCGGCGCCGCAAGCACCTCGTCCTCCTGACGCACGAGCCGATTGCTGCCCCGGTCGCGACGGAGGACGTGGAAGAGGGAATGGATCACGACGAGCAGGAAGCGGAAGTCAAGCGCGCCCTCGCCACCCTCACGCCACGTGACCGCGAGGTCCTCCTGCTCTGGGATGCTGGCATGAGCTATCCCGAGATCGCTGACCAGACCGGATTGGCAGTTGGCGCGGTAGGAACCACGTTGGCGCGAGCCCGCAAGCGGCTTGTCGCCGCGCACGACATCATGGAGGAACAGCGTGGCGAACAGCGCGCGGCCGCACGTTCCTGAAGAGGAACTTCACGCCTACTCTGACGGCGAACTCTCGCCGCCGCAGCGGATCGAGATTGCCGAGCATCTGCTCGGCTGCCTGATCTGCCGGTCGCACTTCGCGGAAGTGGGCGAGGTGCGGGCACGCGCATCGGCGCTGCTCGCGATTGCGGCACCGATCAGGATCCGCGCACCCGCACTCGCGACCGCGGTTGCGAATGGTCAGGCGCGCCGTCGTCTTCCGCGCGCCATGATGGCGGCGGCCGTGGCTGTTGTCGGGTTTGGCGTGGTGTTCTCGCTGCAGCCAGACCAGGGTGCCGTGCCGGGAGTCCAGCTGGCTACGACGCTGGTCACGCCGAACGTGTTCGGCATCCTCGGCATCGGCGATTCCGATGCGGGTTCCGTGCGGCAGCACGAGCTGCAGATGGCCGCGCGTCTCCCCACGATTCCGAGACTCCTGCCCACCCGCGCCGCGATACCCGCACCGCGGCTGATGAGCGCCCCGGTCGAGGTGGATCCGGTGGTCACCAACGACTGGGCACAGAGCAACTGGAACGAAGCAGTCACGTTCGGCAACGGATCGCTGGCCCGGGTCGCCGGACTCGCCGTTACCAGCGTCCGGATGCATGCCAGTATCAGCGGCGGGCGACCGACGTTCATGATTCGCCAGCAGTTGCCTGACGGGCGCCCGGTGTGGGTGTTCGAAGGACCGGTGGACGACATCACCCCGGTCAACCAGATGCTGCAGGCGAGCGGCATCGCCATGAGTATGCCGTCCCGGACCCATCCCGATTACGTCGGAACGGACGGCCACCTGACCCGGACGGTCCGCATGGTGACGGTGGTGGGTCACCTGCCGGTCGATTCGCTCAACGCGCTCGGCGCGATGGTCAAGCTGCGCTAACTGTAGTAACGGATGCTCTAGTATCGAAAAGGGTGGTTGCAGGCACAACGGAGAGAAGCGAAGCTGCATGGAGCCGTACGCGCGCCGGGCCGCCCACGAGAAATGTGGACGGCCCGGTTCGCGTTCACGGGGCGGAAGCGACTCAGCTTCGGGCCGTAATCGCGCCGGCGACGGCACTGGTCAACTGATCGCGCGTGAACGGCTTCTGCAGGAAGGTATGCGAGGAGTTGACGATCCCCCGCCGGATCACGGCGTCGTCGGTATACCCCGAGGTGAAGATCACCGGAACTCCGGGCTGCGAAGCATGCAGCCGGTCCGCGAAAGTACGGCCGTCCATCCCGGGCATCATCAGGTCGGTCACGACCGCGTGGATCGGACCGTCGTGGCCCGCCGCCACCGTCAGCGCTGCCTGCCCGTCGGCTGCTTCGACCACGCGATATCCCGACCGCTCCAGCATCCGGCGCGCAGCCAGACGGACCGCGGCTTCGTCCTCCACCAGGAGGACCGTGTGCTTGGGGGCAGCGTCCGCTGGCGCGTCGAGCGTCTCGGCCACAACCTCGTTCGCCTCGGCGGACGCGGCGAGCGGGAGATATACCTTGAATGTTGCCCCCAACCCCGGCTCGCTGTACACCCAGATGTGCCCGCCAAGCTGCTTGGCGATGCCATAGACGGTCGCGAGCCCCAGTCCGGTCCCGCTGCCGACCGGCTTGGTCGTGAAGAACGGCTCGAAGATCTTGGCCATCGTGTCGCTGTCCATGCCGATGCCGGTGTCGCTCACCACCAGCCGCACGTACCGCCCCGGAGTGACCTCGGCATGGCTCTGCGCGTACGACGCATCGAGCGACACCACCGCCGTCTCCAGCGCCAGCGTACCACCATTCGGCATGGCATCGGACGCGTTCACGACCAGGTTGACGATCACCTGCTCGAGCTGGCTCACGTCGGCGACCACCATCGCGGGACCCGGCGCCAGGTTGGTGACGACTTCGATGTTCTCGTACAGCAGCCGTCGCAGCATCGGCTGCAGCCCGGTGACGACTTCGCTCACGTTGAGGCGGCGAGGCTGGACGATCTGTTTCCGCGAGAACATCAAAAGCTGCCGGGTCAACGCCGCCGCGCGCGACGCCGCCGCGGCGATCTCCGACACGCTCGCTCGATTGTCCGGACTCAGATCGCTGCCGCTCAACTGTTCCGAGTACCCGCCGATGACGGTAAGCAGGTTGTTGAAATCGTGTGCCACACCGCCGGCAAGCCGGCCGACAGCTTCCATCTTCTGCGACTGCCGTAGCTGATCCTCGAGTTGTGACCGCTCGGTGATGTCGGTCGCGGTAACCAGTCGGGTGCGCATACCGGAGAACGGCAGCGGCCGGCCGCGCGCCTCGACCTGCAGGATCCTGCCATCCTTCCGGCGATGACGCATCACGTACATCGTCACGGCGTCGGGCTCGATCTTCTGCAGCACGTCGGCCAGCGCCTGTCGGTCCTCCGGAGCGTACAGGTCGGGGAGCGACATCTCCGCGAACTCCTCGCGGGTGTAACCGTACTGCCGCAGCGCGGCTTCGTTGACCCGCAGGATCTTGAGCGTGTCAATGGCGTACAGCCACATCGGATGCGGGTTCTGCTCGAAGAGCGATCGCCATTGCTCCTCCGAATCCGCGCGCGCGATTGCCTCCTCGTCCACCCGGTCGAGCATGTGGTTGAATGCGACGGCGAGCCTGCCCGCTTCATCACGGCGTTCCACCGGCACTCGCACCGAGTGGTTGCCGGCGCTGATCGCGTCGGCGGCGGCAGTGAGCCGTGTCAGCGGCAGTGTAACGCGGCGGCTGAGGACCCAGGCACCGACGAGGCCGAGCACCAGGATTACCGCTCCGAACAGCGCGAAGATGCGAAGGAATCGGTGCGCCGGCGCGAGTACCACGTCGAGTGGAAGCTCGACTGCCATGAGCCACGGCGTACCGGTCACGGGAGCGACCGCTGCGAGGCGCTCACGATTGTCACCGCGGCGATACTGCACTGCTTCGACTCGCCCGATGGCGACGGGCGGCGCTTCGACCGCGGTCGCCTGGTCAGTCCATGCGCCCGGCGTACTGCCGATCAGCAGCGTGCCTTCCGGCCCGCCGATCAGCTGCGCCACCTGCTCGTTGTGTCGGCTGCGATTGGTGATCCGGCGCCAGACGATGACGTATCCCACCAACCGATCGGAGTCGGTGACCGGTGCGATCGTGGCGAACAGAACGGTGTCGCCAATGGCGCGCAGTCTGCCGATCCGTCCGGAATCGGCACCGCTCCGGAAGCTCCCGAAGTCGTCGGCGCCGAGTGAGAGCACTCGTCCAACGCCGGGTCCGGCGGCATAGACCCTGTGCCCGGCGCGATCCCAGAATTCGGCGGCGACAAACATGGAATCGTGGGGCAGGACGGCAAGGACCGGCAGCGAATCGATCACCGCGCCCGACGGCATGCCACCGACCAGGTTCCGAACAGAGGGCTGCCCGCCGAGAGTCGTGGCAACCTGCGAGAGCTGGGGCACCGATGTCTTGAGTCCGGTGGTCATCTCGGTGGCGATGCCGCGCAGCCGCTCACCCTCCGAATGGACCACCGATTGGCTGACCTGGACGTATGCCGCCACGGAAAGAGCCGCTGTCACGGCCAGAAGGACCGCGGCCACCATCAGCGGCAGTTTCCATTGGATCGAGAGGCCGGAAATCAGCGGTCGAGGACGGTTCACACCGGATACCCGGGATCAAGACTCGTGCCCTGATCGTGATCCGTAATACTACTTGGTAGTCCGCGGCTGGGCTGAAAGCCAACCGGGGCCGGCATCAAGCATCGATGCCGGCCCCGGCTCCCCCTCTCCCGTTCGGGGTTGGCCGTGCTCCGAAGAGCCTCAGCGCTCCGAGTTGGCCAGGTCGTTCACCGTGGCGGAGAGCATCCGCACCTTGGCACGGTCGGTCACGCCGGATGCGTCATTGTTCAACTCCGTGGAAAACTTTGCCAGCGAACTCCGCCGCTGTCCGACCGGCACCTGCTCGGCGTGCGCCAAGGCGGTGCGCGCCGCGGCGATCCGGCTCGACGACATGCCGTGATCCCGCTCGAGCTGGTCGAGATACGCGCGCGCCAGCGAGAACGTCGGGGGCCAGGTGAATCTCTGCTGGTCCTGGACGTTGAGCGTGTTGACGTGCACCGTCTTGGCCGCATCCAGCTCGTTCTTGGTGATCAGGTCGCTTGGCGTGAGCTCGAGGATATCCAGACCGCGAGCAATCTCCGAGGAGACGATGACGCCGTTGTACCAGTACGCTGACCACGAACCACCCATCTGGAACGAAGTCGAGTCGACCGGACCGCGATCGAAGAACGCGATTTCCTTCGGGTGTGCGGCGTCGGTCCAGTCGAACACGGACACGCCGCCCTGATACCAGGCCTGCACCATGACATCGCGGCCCGGAATCGGGATGAGCGAGCCGTTGTGCGCTACGCAATTTTCGAGGCCTGTCTGCGGCGCGGGCATCTTGTAATAGCTCTGGAAAACCAGCTTCCCGTTTACCAGCGTGAAGATCGCATCCGCACCCCAGTCCATGTTGTCGGTGGCACGGCACTTGGGCGCGCCGCCGCCGCCCCATTCGTCCGAGAAGAGCAGCTTGGTACCGTCGTTGTTGAACGTCGCCGAATGCCAGTACGAGAAGTTGGAATCGGAGACCGCACCGATGCGGACCGGATGCGACGGATCGTGGATGTCGAGCAGAAGGCCATAGCCGGCGCAGGCGCCGCCGGCGAGGCCGATCGACGGATACACGGTGATGTCGTGGCACTGGTCGGGGCCGGTCGGCTTGTTGCTGTTGCCGCCGCCCGTCAGCGCCCGTACCAGCGCCGGGAGGTAGGCGCGAAAGGCGTCGCTGTCGGCCTTGGTCGGGGCTCCCGTGCCGCCGCGAGCCTTGACCACGCTGTCGAGCTGCGGGTTCACGAACTGCGGCGGCAGCACGATGTGCTGTCCGCCGAATTCGGCGATGAAGGCTCCGGCCTTCCGCGCCGAATCCAGTGCGGCAATCTCGGTTGGCGCCTCGCCATGCGTCGGCGGAGCGGCGAGATCATTGAAGATCCTGGCCGAGTTGACGATCGCCGCCTGCTCCGGATGGGCGAGCGGCACCTTGATGACTTCGATGCGGAACCGTGCCGAATTGGGATCCTGATCGGGCGATGCGCTGGAGCAGCCGGCCAGCTCCGACGCCGGACGCACCTGTGCCTGTCCCGAGACATAGATGTAGATGTTGGCGTTATCGTGTGGATCGTTCACGACCGTGTGGGTATGCGAGCCGCGGCAGGTCTGGACATTGGCGACGTACTTCGGATTGTTGAGGTCGCTGATGTCGAAGATGCGCACCCCACGCATCCGCTCCCTGCTCACCGAATCCCGGCCGGTGCCACCGGTGCCGCAATCCAATCGCCCGGTGTTCGATTCGCTCGAGATGAAGAGCAGATTGTGGTAGATCGAGACGTCGTCCTGCGACGCGGGACAGAGGTCGGACTTGACCAGCACCGGATGCGCCGGGTTGCTGATGTCCCACACCAGCGGCCCGCCGTAATTCCCCTGGATGGCATACTTCCCGAAGAACGCCAGGTCGGCGTTGGTCTTGCCGAGAAACGGCGGCGGCGGCGCAGTGTTGGAGAGCAACTGCATGTTCCACGTCGCCATCGCTGCCGGCTCGACCACACCGTTGGTGTCCAGCTTGCCACCGCGCAAGCCGACGCGCGGGTCGGTCTTCATATCCTGTGCGACGGCCGGCGAGAGCGCGGCACCCGCCGCGGCGAGGGCCACGATTCCGGCAACGACTCGGTGCATCGGTAATCTCATGTTCAATCCCCTGGCATGGTGAGAAACATCCTGGTCATGCGATTGATTTCGGTGGTCTGATCGGCCTGGATGTCGTTGGCCATCTTGAACACCCCTTCGTCCTGCCCTGCCCCGGCGGCAAACAGATCGCTCACCATCGAGACCGCGCCGCGATGGTGCTGGATCATGTAGCGCAGGAAGAGATGGTCGAAGGCGGAGCCGCGAGCGGCGTCCAGTTCCTTCATCTGTGCATCGGTGAGCATCCCCGGCATCAGCATCTCGGTTTCGACGCCGTTCATCATCATCTTCATCGGCAGCGGCTTGGCCTCGGGGACCGGCTTGTGGCGGTCGCGGAGCCACCGCTGCATCAAGGCGATTTCGTCAGTCTGCGCGTTGATGATTCGCTTGCAGAGCACCTGGATGTCGGGACTGGCCCCGTGGGTGGGGGCCCAGTTCGCCATGATGATCGCCTGCGCGTGGTGACTGATCATGCCGGTGATAAAATTCACGTCGGCGTCGGTGACCGGATAGATCTCGGGAAAGACCGGCGGCGTGGGCTCCGGCGTGGGTTTCTGTGCCGGGGCGCGGTGCCCGATGCCCGCCAGCGCGAGGGCCGGGACGATCGCCAGGCGCACTACCCTCCCATACCAGCTGTTCATGCCACGTCCCTCCCCAGGAATGCCCGAGCCCACGATACTACGCCGCCCCGCCCTGCTTGGGAAGCCGCAAATTGTTTCCGTATCGCAAGGCCGAAGGCTGCCCCAATCCTTCCCAGACGAGCATCTGGCGGGAAAGGTTGCGACCGTATCGGGAGTACCGCCGTCGTCAGGGACAAGTTGCCTTGGCCTGACGGATTGCTACTTCTACCGTCGCGGCGCGCTCCGGGTTCCAGAGTACCAGGTGGAATCGGCCCGGTCCCACCAGTGTGAGCCGTGGACTCCACGACGTTACGACGCCGGAACGCACGGATCCGGAGCCCGGCTGCTTGGTCCAGGCCGAGAATTCGTCGTCGTCGAGGACCAGTGCTTCGAAGCGCGAAGAGCCGACACCAGCGGCGTCGAGTTGCCCGGTCATGGTGCAGACCCGCGGCGGCAGCCGGAACTCGAGCTCGCGCGACTGCCCGGGCGGAACGATCATGGACGAATCGTGGCCCACGGGGATGGTGACCACGGGACGCCGCGGGGGATCTCCGCCGCCGCCGCCGCTGAATCGCCCCATCGCGAGCACGACAAAGCCGGCGGCCACCAAAGCCGCTGCGGCCGGGCCGCCAAGCCGTCGAAGCGCCGCGGAATCCATCCCGGGATAATACCGGCAGCGGTACATTCAGGCATCCCGATCTGGCGAGGCCCATGACCGACGCGATCGATCCGACCAGCACGCCTCCGCCATATCGATGGGCCGCGGCGACATTCGTCATTGTGCTGGTGCTCTATGTCGTCACGCTGTCGCCAACCACGGCGATGTGGGACGCCTCCGAATACATCTCCGCGGCCAAGGTGCTCGGCATCCCGCATCCGCCGGGCAATCCGCTCTTCACCCTGATGGCCCACGTCTGGGGCCTGCTGCCCTTCGCTGCCGAGTACGCACGACGGATCAATCTTTTCGCGGCGACGACGTCCGCCGCCGGAGCGGCGCTCTGGTTCCTGGTGGCCGAACGCTGGCTTCGCTCGATCCTGCCAGCGCGCCGGCAACGGCTGATCGCGGCCTTCGCCGGGATCTTCGCATCGGCCACGGCGTGGACCGTGTGGAACCAGTCGACGGTGAACGAAAAGGTCTACACGGTTTCGATGCTTTCAATTGCATTGGTGGCATGGATGGTCGTCCGGTGGGCTGACGAGCCGCCGACGGCCCGCCGTGATCGGTGGCTGATCGGCGCGGCGTACATCATCGCGCTGTCGTCCACCAACCATCCGATGGGAGTGCTCGGCGCTCCGTTGTTGCTGGCATACGTGGTGCTCACCGACTGGCGCGTGCTGGTCCGGCCGCGGGTGCTCCTTGCCGCGGCAGGCGCAGTCCTGGTGGGCGTATCGCTCAACTATCTCTACCTGCCGATCCGCGCCGCGCAGTTCCCGGCGATCAACGAGGGCGAACCGACCGGCTTCTTCTCGTCGCGGCTGCACGACGTGCTGAGCCGCGCCCAATTCGGCAAGCCGCCGCTGCTGCCGCGCCAACCGTGGGCGCCGGGCGAGTATCCGGCCAATCTGTCGCATTTCGGCGCGCAGCTCGCGATGTACTGGCAGTACTGGACCTGGCAGTGGGGGCGCGACCTGGGTCGTGCCGGCGCACTCGTCACCGCGGCATTTACCGCGCTGGGCCTCGGCGGCCTCGTGACGCTCATCCGGCGGGACCGTCGCGCCGGCCTCGCCGCCCTTGTGCTCGCCGGGACGCTCACGCTCGCACTGGTGGTGTATCTCAACTTCAGGTTCGGCTACTCCTATCACGCGCTCGATCCCGCGATCACACCGGACCTGCGCGAGGTTCGCGAGCGCGACTACTTCTTTGTGGCATCATTCGCGTTCGCGGGCGTGCTGATCGCGGCGGGGTTCGCGGCACTGCTCCGAATGGCGGAAAGCCAGCGCAACGTCGGCCGCCGATGGGCGGTACCGCTCGCCGTCGCTGCCGTGGCGGTCATCGCGCTCCTGCCAATGGTGGGCAATCGGCGGAGCGCGCCGCGCGAGGGTGAAACGCTCGCGCGCGACTACGCGATCGACATGCTCCAGTCGGTCGAGCCGTACGGCATCCTGATCACGGCGGGCGACAACGACACCTTCCCGCTCTGGTACGCCCAACAAGTCCTCGGCGTCCGGCGCGACGTGACCCTCGCCAATCTTTCGCTGATGAGCACCGACTGGCACGTGCGCCAGTTGCAGCGGCAAGAGACGCCGGTATTCGATCCCACGCACGCCGCAGCGCTCTGGAAGCCCGAGACCGATGTCGCCACGCAACCACTTGACGAGCCTGCGCCCGGCATGCCGCGACGCCCGACGTCGCCGGTGTTCAGGGAATCGCTCAATGCCCTGGATTCGATCGGCAACGTCCTGGTGGCACCCGGTACCGGAATGACCGCGGGGACTCTCACCCTGCGATTTGGACGGGACACGCTGATGCGCAGCGACCTGGTCACCGCGCTGCTGATCCACGACAACATCGGCAAGCGACCGATCTACTTTGCCGTGACGGCAGCGAACATGCCGGATCAGGTGCTTGGTCTGCACAACCACCTGGTCATGCAGGGAATGGTTCGCAAGCTGGTGACGGATTCGGTGAAAGCGGGCGGCGAGATCGCCGATTCGCAGTATCTCGGTTTCGTGGACGTAGCGCGGATGCGCCGGCTGCTTTTCGAGACGTACCACACCGATACGGCGACGCGCAAGCGTCCGGGCGGGTGGTACGATCCGCCCTCGGCCAACATCCTGGGCATCTACCTCCGGATGTATGGAGCCTTTGCCGACGTACTCCAGCAACGCGGCGATTCGGCTGACGCGTCCCGATCCCTCGCCATTGCCCGGCAGGTGCGGCAGGCGATCAGGGGCGAGTATTAGCGGTTCGGCGGACGACCAGACTGCTCGCCGTGCACGCGAGCGAACCGACCACGAGTGGCAGGCGGATGACCTCCGCCAATCCGCCGACGCCGAGGTCCACGCCGAGGAGCATCAGCCCGCCGCCCAGCAGCGCGTCGGCCACGTTGCGCGCGTGCACGCGAGCGCTCAAGGCTGGCCGGCTCAAGGCCCGCGCCGCGAACAACACTCCGCTGACGAGCACCAGCCACCCGCTTGCATTCAACGCAGGATCATTCCTGGGAGAGACGATCATCGTTCACCGCTTTCGCCGGGATTCGGAGGACCCACCAAGTATCGCGCGGGATGGCGAATTCCTTCAGGGATCGAGGCCCAACCCGGCGTAGCATGCGGCGATGCGATCGTGCGAACCCGCTTGCGTGTACGGCAACAGGCGCCGCATCAGGCAGCTCCTTTTCACAACGAGGCGATCGCAATGTGCCCCGATCCGCCGACCCGGAGGCGATCGGGGCGACCGGTAAAGTATCGCCGATTGAGCTCGCGGCCATCCAGATCGACCACCGAACGGAATCCGATCCCGAGCAGGCGCTGCCTCAGCGCTCGAGGTTCCAGCCGGGTGCGAAACGGCTCGCCCAGCGCCGCGACGCGCGCGGCGAGTCGACGCAGTGCGACGCGCTGGGCCAGCTGCCACCAGCGCGGGCGACTGCCGTAATCGAAAACGATGTGTCCTGACGCGCCCACGATTTCGGCGGCCCACTCGAGCGTGGCCCAGACGGTCGCCTCTTCGAGATACGGCACCACCCCGAGCCACGACACGGCGGTCGGACGGTCCGGATCGAATCCGTGCCGCAGGAGGGCTTCCGGCACCGTGTCCACTTCGAAGTTCACCGGCACGAACGCCGTGCCATGCGGCAGCGAGAGCCCGGCCGCACCAAGGCGAGCCAGCTTCCATTCCTGCGTTTGCGGATGATCGACCTCGAATACTCGAAGGTCTTGCCAGGGATTGCGGCAGGCGAAGGTGTCGAGTCCCGCACCGAGCACGACGTATTGCCGGACGCCTGCCACGACCGCGTGGGCGAGCGTGTCCTCGGCGACGCGGCTCCGCACGGCGAGAAACGCGCGCAGATACGAGGCAACCCGGCTGCGATTGCCGCGCCAGGGATCGCTCGCGAGAACAGCGCGCGCATCCGGACTGAGCAGCACCTGCGCCAGCGGATCGACGAATACGGGGGGCTGATCAACGAGTTGGTGGACTGCGCGCCGGTATGCCACGCCGGCGGCGGTGCGGCTCGGGCCTTCACTCCGCACGGGTGCGGCTCCTAGTGGTGTCCTTCCTTCTCGAGCGTGATCAGCGCGAGGCGGGGCGAGACCATCGGGAACACCCGTGAAAAGAGCGCGTAACAGAAGAGGAAGAGGCCGACGAAGAGAAACATCGGTCCCAGTTCGGGGAGGCCAAAGACCGGCCCGCCCTCCAACGTCACGGATGGGGTAACGAGCAGATAGCGCTCCAGCCAGAGCGATGCGAACGAAATGGCGGCCAGCGCGCCGAGCGTCACGG
>JBOHRY010000241.1:0-4338 GCA_050732955.1 Gemmatimonadales bacterium
GGCCAGCGGACCGGCGATGCATCGGTGGCACCTGCCGACTCGGCCTTCGTCCTCTCCGACCTGGTGCTCGGCGTGCCGGAACAGGGACTCTCCTGGCAACTCGGTGCGGACACCGTTTACCTGGCGCCGTGGAACGTCGTCCCCCGGCGCAAGCTCCTCGAACTCTACTTCCAGCTCCGCAACGCCAAGGTGAGTGGACCGCTCACCACCCGAATCGTCCTCCGGAGGATCACTGCGGGAGTGATCGACTCCATCGCCGAGTTGTCGATCTCCTTTCCCACGACCGCCCACATCGGGATCGAGGGAATGCACCGTCAACTCGACCTCTCTCGTTTCAAGGGGCTGGCACACCATCTCGAGGTGGAGGTCATCGATAGTCGCGGAAGCGTGGCCGCCACCAGCAGCGCCAACCTCTTTATCCAGTAGTGCACTTCCAGGCGGCAGCGCTCGACCTTCCCCACCCCCTTGCAACCCTTTTCCCTCGGCATTCGTCTTACCTTCAGACCATCTGAAGGAGCCTCCCCATGGCGGACGCCGAGGGCGAACTGCTGCAGGGCACCCTGGAAATGCTCGTGCTCAAGACATTGATTCTCGAACCGATGCACGGCTGGGGGATCGCCCACCGCATCGAGGCGATGTCGGGCAACGTCTTTCTCGTGACCCAGGGCTCGCTGTACCCGGCCCTGGTCCGCATGAAGCGGCGCGGCTGGCTCCGGAGTTACTGGCAGGTCACCGAGAACAACCGCCGGGCCCGCTATTACGAGATCACCCGCGCGGGCGAAGCCCAACTCCGATTGACTCGCGAGCACTGGGTTCGCGCCTCGACCGCGATCAACGGCATCCTTGACGCCTGCCTCGTCGTGGGGGCGGCATGAGCTTCATCACCGATCTCGTCGAGCGCGTGCGGGCGCTCATGTTCCGGCGCAGGGAGGACAGGGAGCTCGCCGAGGAACTGCGTCTGCACGCCGAGATGGAGGCCGCGCACCGTCGCGAGCGCGGCACCGATCCCGGCGAGGCTCGTCGGCAGAGCCTTGCCGCGCTGGGTGGGATCGAACGGGTCAAGGAGGATGTGCGCGACGCGCGAGGCACTCGCCTGCTGGAAGACGGCGTCGGTGACGTCCGGTATGCACTGCGTACACTGGCGCGGAGTCCGGGCTTTGCCGCGGTGGTGATCCTCACGCTCGCGGTGGGTATCGGCGGGACAACGGCGGTGTTCAGCGCGGTGGACGCGGTGCTGCTGCAACCGTTGCCGTATCAGGAGCCGGGTCGCCTGGTCCGGCTCTACAGCGCCAGCGCGCAGGGCGGCGACAGCCACGGCTTCATCTCGCCGGTGCATTACGTCGAGTTCCGGAGCCAGCTGCAGTCTGTCGAATCAATTGCGGCGATCGCCATTTACTCCGAGACGGGGGCCGATATCGGCCGAGGCGGCGACGTCCACCGGATCCGGCTCCTCCCGACCACTGCCAATTATTTCGACGTGGTGCGAGTGCAACCCGCTCTCGGTCGCGCCTACCAGCAGGATGACGAGAACGGCAGCCCCACCGAGGACGTCATCGAGGCGGCTCCGGTCGTGGTGCTGAGTCATCAGGTCTGGGAAGACCAGTTTCACGGTGATGCGAGCGCGATCGGCCGCTCGCTGGTGATGAACGGCAAGAATTATCGCGTGGCCGGCGTCATGCCGGCCGGCTTCACCGATCCGATCGCGGGCGCGATCGATGCCTGGGTGCCGCTCGACCTGGCGCAGGCGCGCGACCCGAACGAAGCCGGCAATCACTACCTCTCGCTCATCGCACGGCTCAAGCCGGGGGTGACGATCGGCCGGGCGCAGGCCGAGGTGAACGCGCTCTCCCTCCGTCTGGCGGAGAAGTATCCCAATCAAAAAGATGAGCGCGCCCGCTTCTATCCGCTCAAGGAGGACCTCGTCGGTGCGTCGAGCCGGTCGCTGGAAATCATGCTCGGCGCGGTTGGGCTGGTGCTGCTGCTGGTTTCGGTCAACATCGCCAACCTCGTGCTGGTGCGCGGATCGGAACGCTCCCGCGAGTTTGCCGTCCGCACGGCATTGGGCGGGAGCAGTGCCCGGCTGGTGCGCCAGCTACTGACCGAAAGCCTCACGCTGGCAATTGGTGGCGCCCTCGCCGGACTGATCGTGGCGAGGCTGTCGATGTCGGCCATCGTGGCGCTTGGTGCGGGAACGATCCCGCGCCTCTCGACCCTCTCGCTCGATCCGCGGTTGCTCCTCGTATCGCTGGCGCTGGCGACGGGTTGCGCTCTGATATTCGGGTTGGTGCCGGCGCTCCGGGCGACACGCACGCAGCCGAGCGACGCGATGCGCGACCAGAGTCGCGGAGCGACGAGCGGAGGACGTTCGCTCCGGCTCCGCGAATGGCTGGTCGTGTCGCAGGTTGCGGTGACGTTCGTGCTGCTGGTGGGCGCCGGTCTTCTCCTGGCTTCGTTGCGGAAGATCCAGGAGATCGACCTGGGCGTGCGCCCCGCCAACGTGCTGACGTTCGAGCTCAATCTTCCGTCGGCGCGCTACGACTCGACGGCGCGCGCAACATTCTTCGACGCGTTCGCTGCCCGGGTGGCAGCATTGCCGGGGGTTCGCGCCGCGGGTGCGATCTCCAAGCTCCCGGCGACCGGGCCGTTCCATCAATGGGGAACCCTGGCGCTCACCGGTCCGCTCGCGGCGGATGAACAGCGACGCGGCGTCGGGGCACAGAATCGCATCGTGTCGGGAGACTACTTCCGGGCGGTCGGTATCCGATTGCTCGCCGGCCGGCTCTTCGACGCAAGCGACGATGCTCATGCGCCCGACCGTGTGGTGATCAGCAAGATCCTGGCTGACCGGCTCTTTCCCGGCGTGGCCGCGGTGGGTCAATCGCTCCGCTCCGGCGGGCGGAATGCGCAGGTGATCGGCGTCGTCAGTGATGTCGCGGTGGACAACGAGGGGCGGCAGGACAACTTCGTCTATCATCCGCACCGACAGTTTGCCGGGGATCGCAACTGGTCGCTGACGCAGGTGATCGCCACCAAGGGGCCGGCGACCGCGATGGAGCCGGAGGTTCGCCGCGCACTGGCGGACGCCGATCCGCAACTGGTGATGTTCCGGCCGGTCACGCTGGAGGATGCCATCGGTCGCGGCGCGGCGCAGCGCGTCTTCACGCTGCGGATCCTGATGACGTTCGCGGTGATCGCACTGGCGCTCTGCGCGCTGGGGCTCTTCGGGGTGCTCGCCTATGGTGTCAAGCTTCGCAGCCGCGAATTCGGCATCCGGATGGCGCTCGGCGCCGATCGGGGCGCCATCGGCCGGATGATTCTGGGACGCGGGCTCATCGTGACGGGCGTGGGAATCGTGATCGGTCTCGCGGGTGCCGTCGCGCTCTCGAAGGTGATGACGTCAGTACTCTTCCACGTGAGCGCGCTCGATTCGCGCGTGCTGATCGGCACCGTGCTCTTTCTCGGCATCGTCGCCGCGGTGGCCGCGTACCTCCCGGCGCACCAGGCGACGGGGGTCGATCCGCGGACGGTGTTGCAATAGGCTGTTGCCCGGAGAGCCGCTGGGGACCGTATTCGGGGTGTCGCTGGTGTCGTCGCCTGGTTTGTATACGAACTGGCGATTCACTTGCGGGAGGATTGAGTTGGACTGCGTTTCTCTGGCTCGAGGGTATGAGCCGCGGTCAGGTCACGTACCGATCGACTTGAGCAGATCGAGCAGCGGGTCGATCTCGACCGGCTTGGTGAAATAGTCGTCGATCCCGACTTCGGCGGCGCGTTCGCGATCGCGATCGGTGCCGTAACCGGTGACCGCGATCAGCCGCAGTTCCCGCCCGCCATTGCTGCGAAGTTCCCGCGCGATCTCGAAGCCATTCTTGCCGGGAAGCCCGATGTCGAGGAGCACCACGTCGGGGGCGAACTCGTTGATCCGCTCGACGGCGAGCGCACCGTCGGCGACGGTGCCGACGACGTGTCCTGCGCGCTGCAGCACCATCGCCAATGTCTCGGCCCCATCGGTGTTGTCGTCGGCGACCATGACCCGGAGCGGCCGCTTTCTCGCCGCGGGAGGCATCAAGTGGTCGACTCGCCGCTTGACCGGCCGCTTCACCGTCGGCAGCCGTACCACGAACTCGGAGCCTTTCCCCGGCCCTTCGCTGATCGCCGTGACCGTGCCGCCGTGCAGTTCCACCAGCCGCCGTGCCAGCGTCAGTCCGATTCCCAATCCACCGCCCTTGCGGTCCAGCGTCCGATCGGCCTGCATGAACGGATCGAAGATCCGCGCCAGCACCTCGGCGCTCATCCCGATCCCGTCGTCCTTCACCCGCAGCTCGACAAACGTGTGAT
>JBOHRY010000242.1:0-11471 GCA_050732955.1 Gemmatimonadales bacterium
ATGCGCGACCTGGAGACGATCTCCGCCGCGCTGACGATCGCGGAGACCGGACACCTCGCGCTGGCGACGCTGCACACCAATTCCGCCCCCGAGGCGATCAACCGCATCATCGACGTCTTCCCCAGCAACCAGCAGTCGCAGGTCCGGGCGCAGCTGGCGTTCGTACTGGAAGGCGTCATCACCCAGATGCTGCTGCCGCGAGCCAAGTCGCGCGGCCGGGTGATGGCGGCGGAAATCATGATCGCCACGCCCGCGAT
The DNA here is from genome assembly GCA_050732955.1 of Gemmatimonadales bacterium. Taxonomy (GTDB): domain Bacteria; phylum Gemmatimonadota; class Gemmatimonadetes; order Gemmatimonadales; family GWC2-71-9; genus Palsa-1233. The sequence continues at coordinate 258 of JBOHRY010000242.1, forward strand.
CCGCGCCGTGATCCGCGACGACAAGGTGCACCAGATCTATTCGCTGATGCAGGCCGGCAAGAAACACGGCATGCAGACCATGAACGATGCACTCTATCAGGCGTTCATGAGCCGGGATGTCGAGAAGGAAGATTGCCTCAGGGTATCGCCCAATCCGTCGGAATTCCTGCGGTCGATCGGCGAGACGCCGGTCGAGGAGCAGGGGATCGGCGACATGAAGCTGGCGAAAGCGCGATAGGAACGCCTGACGCACGACTCACGACGCAAGACGTCCAACCGATACTGAGATGAACCCGGAGCTCCGTCATGCCCGTATTTGAATACACCGCGAAGAACGCCTCCACCGGCGAGATCCTCAAGGGGACGTTCGACGCGCCCTCGCGCGACGAGGTGGTGGGCCATCTGCGCAAGAACCGGCTGCTCCTGGTCTCGCTGCGCGAGGCGCGCCGGGAGATCAAGCTGGCGCTGCCGGGGCGCGCCATCGGAACCCGGGACGTGGTCATCTTCACCCGTCAGTTTGCCACGATGATCAACTCCGGCCTGCCGCTGGTGCAGTCGCTGACCATCCTCGCGGCGCAGACCGAGAATCCCAAGCTCAAGGAAGTGACGCGCGGCGTGGTCCACGACGTCGAGGCCGGCAATACGCTGGCCGACGCGCTGGCCAAGCATCCGACGGCGTTCCCGCAGCTGTATGTCAACATGGTGGCGGCCGGCGAGGCCGGCGGTATTCTCGACACCATCCTGATGCGGCTGGCCACCTTCCTCGAGAAGAACGACAAGCTGATTCGCAAGGTGAAGAGCGCGATGATCTACCCTGCCGTGATCTTCACGGTCGCGGCCGGAGCCATCGCCATCCTGCTGATCTTCGTCATCCCGGTCTTCCGCAGCATGTTCGAATCGGTGCACATGGAGCTGCCGCTCCCGACCCGGATCGTGATCGGGCTGTCGGACTTCCTGCGGCACTTCTGGTGGCTGGTCGCCGGCGCCATCGTGTTGCTCGTGATCGCCTTCCGGCGATTCCGCGGCACGCATGCCGGCCGCCGCAAGGTGGACGCCTTCCTGCTGGCGATGCCGGTGCTGGGTGACGTGCTCCGGAAGTCGGCGGTATCGCGCTTCACCCGCACGCTGGGCACGCTGGTTTCGTCCGGCGTCTCGATCCTCGACGGCCTCGAGATCACTGCCAAGACGGCCGGCAACACCGTCATCCACGACGCCATCATGGCGTCCCGCTCGTCGATCGCGGGCGGCGATACCATCGCGGCTCCGCTCGACAAGTCCGGCGTCTTCCCGCCGATGGTGATCTCGATGATCGCGGTCGGCGAACAGACCGGCGGACTCGACGAGATGCTCAGCCGCATCGCCGACTTCTACGACGACGAAGTCGATGTCGCCGTGAGCGGACTGCTTTCACTCCTCGAGCCGATCATGATCATGTTTCTCGGCGTGATCGTCGGCGGTATGATCGTCGCCATGTACCTACCGATCTTTGGGATGATGCAGACGGTACAGTAACAACTGCAGAGAAGGGAGAAAGGAAAAGAGAGAAGTGGGAGAGAAGTAGAACGAGAGAAGTGGTTTCAGCCTTCTATCGTCTATCTTCTCTCCCACTTCTCTCTTTTCCTTTCTGTCTTCTCTCTGGCGTGTTGAGGTCTGTGCTGATGCGCGTTTCTGTTTGCGTCGTGGCCGCGCTGGTGGCCTGTCTTTCCGTTACCGCGTTGGCGGCGCAGGACAACTACGAGATCCAAGTCTACGGCTCCGACCTGGTGCCGACCGGCGCCACGATGTTCGAGATTCACAGCAACTTTACCCGGAAGTCGGGTGTCGAGCTGGGACCCGACCAGCTCTCCACCGAGCACGCCCTGCACGAGACGCTGGAGATCACGCACGGCTTCACCGACTTCTTCGAGCTCGGCTACTACAACTTCACTGCCGTACAGCCGGGGGCCGGATATAACTGGGTCGGCACCCACCTCCGACCGCGGTTCGCGATTCCGGCGAAGTGGCACTGGCCGGTCGGGCTCAGTCTCTCGCAGGAGTTCGGGTATCAGCGCAAGGAGTTCTCGCCCGATACCTGGACCTGGGAGTTCAGGCCGATCATCGACCAGAAGATCGGCCGCTTCTACTGGTCGATCAATCCGGTGCTCGGCGTGTCGCTGGCCGGTGCCAGCAAGAGCGATGGCGCCGAGTTCGAGCCCAACGTACAGGTAAACTTCGACGTGACGCGCCGGGTGAACGTCGCTCTGGAGTACTACGGATCGTATGGAGCGGTGTCGCACCTCGAATCGTTCCAGCGGACCGAGCAGGAGCTCTTTCCCGCGATCAATCTCGACTTCGGACCGGATTGGGAATTCAACCTGGCCGCGGGAATCGCGCTCACCAGTGTTACCGACAGAGTACTCATGAAAATGATCGTCGGGCGACGCCTCGGAATAAAGTAGAGCAGAGAGAAGGGAGAACGGAAAAGAGAGAAGTGGTAGAGAAGTATTAGTATTCGCAGTCTTTTCTTGGAAGAGTGTTTCATGGTGCGCCTCCCCGTTGCCGCGCTGATACTTCTCGTTCTCCCGGCTGCTGCGCAGCAGAATCCTCCCCTGCGTCCATCGAATCCTGTCGGGGATACCTCGATCTTCGCACCGCTGGTGCTGCCTGCGGCCAATCTCATCCGGACCGGGAGCGGCGCCCCCGGCGCCAAGTACTGGCAGAATCGCGCTGACTACAACCTCAAGGCGACGCTCGACACCGCCACGAAGACGCTCCGCGGCGAATTGACGCTGCGGTACACCAATCATTCGCCTGACACGCTTTCCTACATCTGGATCGAAACCGAGCAGAACGCGTTCAGGAACCATTCGCTCAATTCGTACATCTTCCCTCCCAACTCGCGATTCGGCGCCAAGAATTTCGAAGGCGGCGACGTCTTCGACCGATTCGAGCAGGAGCTGCCGGCGGCAGCGCACGCAGCCGCGCGCCGGGTGGCGCTGCATCTGCGCGACAACGAGACGACGGCCAGGGTCGATCTCGCCGAGCCGCTCGCACCGGGCCGGACCGCGACGTTCAACGTCGCCTGGCACTTCCTGATTCCCGAACATGGCGCCGACCGGATGGGTCGCGACGGCGCGCTGTACGAGCTGGCGCAATGGTACCCGCGCGTGGCGGTGTACGACGACGTGCGCGGCTGGAATACCGAGCCGTACCTCGGCCAGGGCGAGTTCTATCTCGAGTACGGCGACTACACGATGGCGGTGACCGTGCCCGCGGGATATATCGTCGCCGCAACCGGTGCGCTGCAGAATCCGGCCGAAGTGCTCACCCCGACGGAGATCTCCCGGCTGGCAGAGGCATCGAAGTCGGCAACGCCGGTTCGCATCGTCACGGCCGATGAGCTCAAGAGCGGAGCCGCGCGGCCGCGACGCAACGGGACGGTGACCTGGCGATTCGCGGCGCACAATGTCCGTGACGCGGTCTGGGCCGCCTCGCCGGACTATCAGTGGGATGCGTCGAGTTATCACGGTGCGATGGCCTTTGCCTACTACCGGCCGGCCGCCGCGTTCAACTGGGATGATGCCGCCGATCAGGCGCGCATGTCGATCATGGAGTATTCCGAACGCTGGTTTCCGTATCCGTGGCCGCAGATTTCCGCGGTCGAGGGGCCGATCAGCGGGATGGAATATCCGATGCTCGCCATGGAGAACGTCAGCCAGGACAAGTTCGGACTGTACAACGTCGTGACCCATGAGATCGGCCACCAGTGGTTTCCGATGATCGTGGGATCCAACGAGCGGGAATACATGTGGATGGACGAGGGATTCAACACCTTCATCAACACGTTCTCGGAGGCACGGCGTTATCCGCAGAACGGCGATCAGATGGCCCGCGCCGCGAAAGAGCGCGCCGAAATCGAGTACGTGATGCGGATCGGTGTGGACGAGCCGGTCCTGATCAACCCCGACCGGATCAACCCGCAGTTGCTCGGGATTTCAGCCTATGAAAAGCCGAGCGTCGGGCTGCAGCTGTTGCGCCAGGAAATTCTGGGGCCGGCCGCGTTCGACGACGCGTTCCGTGGCTATGTCCGGCGCTGGGCGTACAAGCACCCGACACCGGCGGACTTCTTCCGCACTATGGAAGATGCCGCCGGGCGCCGGCTCGACTGGTTCTGGCGGGAATGGTTCGTCGAGAATGATCGGTTCGACCAGGCCGTTGATACCGTCGTCACGCGCGAGGTCGGCGATTCCCAGCGCGTCGCCGTCATGTACGGCAACCGGATGCGGGGCGTGCTGCCGATCCGGGCGCGATTCACCTTCACCGACGGCACGACGCAGGACTTCGACTATCCGGCCGAAGTGTGGAGCACCAATACTTCACGGTACGCGCGCAATTACGAATTTGCGGGCAAGAAGCTCGCGAAAATCGAGCTGGACCCGGACCACCGGTTGGTCGACGTGGATCGCAGCAACAACGTGTACCCGGTTGCTGCAGGAACTGCCGCTGGGCATTACTGACCCACGTTGATGCCTCCGCTGTCGGGGCGCACCCGACGGAGCGGTCGTCGCATCATTCGCCCGCGGTCGTGTGAACGGATCGAACGGCGCAACGCGCGGGCGCGGGTGCGTTGGTCTGCGCGGCCAGTGGCGCGGCCAGTGTCGCCGCGGCGAAGAGCAGGACGTACTTCCGCATTCGAATCCTCGTCGTTGTACTTGCCAGAGAACTGTTCCTGTGAGTCTGTGCGCCCGATTCAGCGTCGGGTGACACCACGCCAGCCGTCGGTCAGGTCAATCACATTCCGAAAACCGATCTGTTCCAGCAACGATGCGGCGATTGCCGAACGGCCGCCGCCCTGGCAATGGACGGCCACCGTCCGTTCGCGATCGACACTGTCGACGGCGGCGCTCAGCGTTCCCAGCGGATGATGCTCCGCTCCTTCGAGATGGCCGTCGTCCCACTCGTGCTGGTCGCGGACGTCGATCACCAGCGTTCCCTCTTGCTGCATGCGCGGCGCCTCGGCCATTCGCCCGGTGCGGCTCGCTCGTGCGGCCCCTGCGTCCACCGCGCCGACTACTGCCGGCCCGAACCAGGCGACGACCCGATCGAGTCCGATCGATGACAACGCCAGCCGGGCGTCGGCGGCGGTGGCAGCGTCGGGTGCAACGAGGAAGACGTCACGGTCGTCGGGGATCAACCATCCCGCCCATTTGGTGAACGAGCGATTCAATGGGATGTTAAGTGTGCGGTCGATATGCCCCTTGGCGAACGCCGTGCGCGGGCGAACGTCCAGGACGATGCCAGCTTCGATCGCGCCAGCGAACTTCGCGGGTCCGAGTTCGGGAAGTTCCGGCCGCGATCCCAGGATCGGCGGACCATCGCGATTGAGACGTTTCATCCGCGCGAAGTATGGCGGCGCCGGTGGCTGGCCTTCCAGCACGGTCGCGACGAACTCCGCTTCATCGGCGACCCGGAAGGCCCGGTTGGTCCGGCGCTCGTATCCGAGTGTGCTGGACGGCAGGGCGCCAAGCGCCTTGCCACACGCCGATCCGGCACCGTGTCCGGGCCAGATCTGCAGATAATCGGGAAGCGCTGCCAGTCTGTGCAGTGAATGAAAGAGCTGGCGCGCGCTCGGCTCCTTGCTCGCTGCCACGCCGGCGGCGGTTTCGAGCAGATCGGGGCGACCGACATCGCCGACAAAGAGAAAGTCTCCCGAAATGAGCGCCACCGGATCCGGGCTTTGCGGCGTGTCGGTGACGAGGAAGGACAGGTGTTCGGGCGTGTGCCCCGGCGTATGGCAGACGGTGATTTTCACGGAGCCCACGTTGATGACGTCGCCATCGTGCAACGCAGTGGCCGGGTAGCGGTACTGCCAGTCCGGGCCACCTTCCGCCGACAGCAGGATCTCCGCTTTGGTCGCCTGGGCGAGTTCGCGGCTGCCGGAGAGAAAGTCGGCGTGAATGTGCGTTTCGGTGATTCGGGTGATGCGGACGCCTTCCCGACGTGCGGCGTCGAGCGACACCGCGATGTCGCGGCCGGGATCGACCATGATCGCTTCGCGGGTTTCCTGACATCCGATCAGGTAGCTGGCCTGCGCCAGGCGATCGTCATAGCAGCGGCGGACTAGCATGCTATTTCCTCAATGCAGTGTCGAGTACCGCGGCGAGCCGGACGCCGGCGCGCAGCAGCTGTGCCTGAATGATCGGCCGGGCCGCCGCGGCATATTCCGGGGTGATGTCCAATGATGCCGGCAGGTCGCGGTAGACGAAATCCCGGGCGATGTCGTGCGATTCATTGGCCCACTGCACCGGCGTGGTTGCCGTCAACCTGGCGAGATCGTGCCGCGGTGCGATCGCGGTCAGGATCTCGTGCACCAGATCTTCCTCCGTCTGGCCGTACGAAAGCAGCAATCCGCTGTCCCACAAGGCGTGGAGGTTGGTGCTCCTGCCGTTGAAGGTCACCTTGACATCGTTGCCGCCGCGATCGCCCCGCTCGCCGGCGTGCAGCGGCTGGTGGATGTCGCCCACCAGGTGCACGACCCATTTGAGAGCAATGGCGCGATCGGCATCGGAGCGCGCACGGTCGGAAAGAATCGCGATCTGCGTCTGGAGCGCCGCGACAATGCAACCATTTTCCTTGCAATCGCGGGACGCGACATACGCCGAATCGACGACCTGGATGTCGACATAGTGCCACGAGGCGGTGTTAGGCTGCTCCCGGCGCACGTCATCCGCCCAGGACGCGACGTCGGCGAGCGTCTGGCCACCGAGGAGCCGGCGGGTCTCATCGGCCACTGCCGGCGCGATCCGTGCCATGGCGACCTCGGCGACCACGCGGTGACCGAGCGGCCCCCAACGGGGGACGGCGTGAACCTGGACGCGGGGCGGGCCGAACAACAAGGGCCCGGCGGCAACCAGGGAGGCGACGCGACGCATCTGGATCATGCAGCTTCCGATTGTGGGGGATCATCCGGGCGGTTCGCCGACTGACCGGCCCATATTAGCATCGTCCGGCGCGGCGCGCACCGGGCACACCGAGGACTCGATGATTCGAACGCTGTTGACGATCGCGTGGTTCGCGCTGGCGGCCGCACCGGCCCAGGCGCAGGACACGCTTCCCGGCTCGAGGATCACCAACGACGGTGTGGTCCGGGCCACCCGCGCCACGGCGGCAGTGTTCCTCAACCGGACCCGGCTCACCGACACGGTCGATATCGGGGATTTCGCCGCGCTGATGCTGGCCAAGATCGGTGCGCCACCGTTCAGCGACTCGCTGGCGTTCAAGGTGACATCGGATTCCGCGCGCATCCGGGTGTCGGGTCGGCTCATGGACTTCCCGCCGGAGTCGCGTGGCGAACTTGGGCCGATCTTCTCGTTCCTCGATTCCACGTCGGTATTCGTGGCGGAAATCTCGATGCCGCAGGCCCAGGACGGGATCATCATCTTCCGCCTGGAGCGGCTGAGCGTGCGCGGCCTGACCATTCCCGATCTGCTGGTGCTGGCGGCGCTGGACCGGTATCGGCAGCAATATCCGGGGATGCTCGCGGCGGGCGGCAAGGAATTCCACGTCGAGATCCCGCGGGAGGCGCGGGCGCGGCTGGTGCACGACGGCATTGTGCTGGTGATGCCCGCGAAGCCTTAGCTTTCCCGCGATGCACGACCCCTGGGCCGCGCTCCGGCATCGCGATTACCGACGGTTCCTCGCCACGCACTTCAGCTCGACGCTCGCCGTCCAGATCGTGGACGTCATCGTCGCGTGGCAGATGTATCTCGACACACGGGACCCATTGTCGCTCGGCCTGGTGGGCCTGGCTGCGGCACTCCCCAACATCATGACCGCGCTGGTCGGCGGTCACGTCGCGGACCGGATGGACCGGCGCAAGCTCGCGCTGATCGCGACGTGGATCCTGCTCGGATGCGGCGCACTGCTGGCGGTGCTGGCCGGCCTGCAGGGACCATCGGCGCGCTGGCGGGTCACGGGCGTGTACGGCGTGGTGGCGGTGATGGGAATCTCGCGCGCCTTCCTGCAACCGGCACGGACGGCGCTGGCAGCATCGATGGTCTCGCGCGAATTGCAGCCCAATGCGATCACCTGGCGCAGCACCATCTGGCAACTCGGAGCCGTGATCGGTCCCGCGCTGGGCGGGCTGCTCAACGCGGCCGTTGGCTTCCGCGGAAGCTATCTCGTCGCGTGCGGCCTGTTGGTGGTGGGACTGGTGAGCCTGTACGCGATCGAGTTCCGACGGGTGCCGGAGCACGTCGATGCCGAGCCGATTCTCACCTCGCTGTCGGCAGGGGTGCGCTATCTCCGGGGGCAGCAGGTGCTGCTCGGCGCGATGACACTGGACTTGTTCTCGGTGCTCTTCGGCGGAGCGGTGGCGCTGCTGCCGATCTTCGTCGCGGACATCCTGCACACCGGGGTCTGGGGACTGGGTCTCCTGCGGGCCGCTCCCGCGGTGGGGGCGCTGGCGACGTCGGTCTGGCTGGCGTGGCGGCCGCCATTGGAGCGTGCGGGGCGCACATTGTTCATCGCGGTGGCGGCGTTCGGTGTCTGCACCATCGGCTTTGGGCTGGCGCGGACGATCTGGCTCTCGTTCGCCTTCCTGGCGTTGAGTGGTGCGGCAGACATGGTGAGCGTGGTGATCCGGTCCACCTTGCTCCAGCTCGTGGTTCCCGACCGGCTGATGGGTCGCGTCGCGAGCGTCAATGCAATCTTCGTGGGGTCGAGCAACGAGATCGGTTCGTTCGAGTCGGGTGTCACGGCGCGGATCTTCGGCACGGTGCCGGCGGTGCTGCTCGGCGGTGCGTTGACGCTCGGTGTCGTGGGAGCAACAGGGATCTGGGCGCCGGAGCTCAGGCGGGTCGGCAGGCTGGATGCGGTGGAGGCGCATTCCAGCGACAACGGTGAATCTCCACAACCTGTCGGACAAAGTGCAGGAAGCTGACAACTGCGGTCGTTTATTACCCTATCAGGGATGAACGAGCGATACAGTTAGCCGCCTCCAATCCAGCACCACCGCAATCAAGTGCGTCGTGATCGTCACGGCACTGATGGCACACCAGGCGCAGAACGAGCGCAGGATGAACCACTCGGCGTACTTGAGGTGCACGGTGAAGATGAAGGCGGGAATGATGAGCGCCGCGAGGAACAGCGTCACCCGACGGTCGTTCACCCAGCGCGGCTGCATCCCGACGATTGCCGTGATCAGAATCAGCGTGTAGCCAACCGCGCCGATCAGGGCGACGTCGACGCCGAGAAAGCGGCCCCATTGCGAGGTCATGACGAATTCGCAGCTGTGCCGGGCGTTGCACACCAGCGGGCCCATGTAGCCCAGTTTCCAGAGATGCAGATAGAGCGCGACAAGGCCCGCGATCACGGCCGTGAACGCGATCCAGTGGCGGGGCGAGAACGAGGAGTTCTGATTCACGGACGGATGATATCGTCTTAGCTTTCGCGCCGCCATGTCTCCCTCTCCGATTCCCCGCCGGACATTCGCGATCATCTCCCACCCGGACGCGGGGAAGACCACCCTCACCGAAAAGCTGCTGCTGTATGGCGGAGCGATTCATCTGGCCGGATCGGTCAAGTCGCGCCGAGCGGCGCGGCATGCGACGTCGGACTGGATGGCCCTCGAGCGTCAGCGCGGCATTTCGGTGACCTCGAGCGTGCTGCAATTCGAGTACTCCGGCTACCAGATCAACTTGCTGGACACACCGGGACACGCCGACTTTTCCGAGGATACCTATCGCACCCTGATCGCCGCCGACAGCGCCGTGATGCTGCTCGACAACCGGCGCGGCGTCGAGGAACGCACTCGCCAGTTGTTCGACGTCTGCCGGCTCAGGCGCATGCCGATCTTCACCTTCGTCAACAAGTGCGATCGTCCCGGCGGCAATCCCCTCGCCCTGGTGAGCGATGTGGAAGCCGATCTCGGTCTCGGCATCTATCCGGTGACGTGGCCGATCCAGGCATCGGGCGGATTCGTCGGTGTGGCTGATCGCCGCCGCCGCGAGGTGCTGCTGTTCGATCGCACGTCGGATCACGGCGCGACGCTGGTGGACACGCGCCGCCTTCCGCTCGACGATGCGTCACTCGAATCGATTCTCGGCGCCGAGCCTCTGGCGACATTGCGTGACGAACTCGACCTCCTCGACCACGCCGGGCATCCGTGGGATGAAGCCGCCGTGCTCGACGGCACGCTCTCGCCGATGTTCTTTGGTTCGGCGCTCTCCAACTTCGGGGTCGAAGCGTTTCTGCACGACTTCCTCGATCACGCGCCCGGACCGCTGCCGCGCCCCGCGACGCCGGCAACCGTGACGCCGGACGATGCCGACTTCACCGGATTTGTGTTCAAGATCCAGGCGAACATGGATCCGCGGCACCGCGACCGGATCGCATTCGTACGGGTGTGCTCGGGGCATTTCACCGCCGGGCTCACGGTGACGCTGGCGCGCACCGGCAAGACCCTGCGCCTGGCGCAGCCGCAACAATTCCTGGCACGCGAGCGAGTCGAAGTCGAGGAAGCGTGGCCTGGCGACGTGATCGGAGTGCACGACCGTGGCACACTCCGGGTATCGGATTCACTGTCGGTGCACGGCGACGTGGTGTTCACCGGCATTCCCCGTTTCGCGCCACAATACTTCGCCCGCGTGATGGGCAGCGATCCACTCCGGCGCAAGCACCTCGACACCGGGCTTCGGCAGCTCGCGGAAGAAGGCGCCGTACAAGTGTTCTACCAGGAATCGATGGCGGGACCGGTGCCGATCGTCGGTGCCGTTGGTCTGCTGCAATTCGATGTCCTGTTGTTTCGCCTCGAAGCCGAATACGGCGTGCCCTGCAAGCTCGAGCCGCTCCCGTTCAAGCTCGCGCGGTGGGTGCGGGGCAGCGACACAGCGATCGAGCAGCTGGTCGAAGGGCGCTCGCGGCTCCGGCTGTACGACGTCAAGGGAAGCTCGATCCTGCTCTTCGAGGACGAGTGGGCGCTGCGGCATAGCCTGGAAAAGAGCGAAGGCGTCGAGTTTCTCGAGGTCGCGCCGTAGGACGAGGACGGCGGTGGTGCTCCTTCCCTCGGACCGCATCCCGCGGCCCCGAGCGATTCGCGGTCACCGGGCGCAAACCGCAACGGCGCGCCGGCTGCCCGCGAATCGCTGCGGCCTAGCAGCCGCGGTCGCTCGCCTTCGCTCGCGACCCGGTGCGCTCCCTATCGGTCCTCGCTCAGGAGCGCCACCGTCGGCGCTC
>JBOHRY010000243.1:0-1953 GCA_050732955.1 Gemmatimonadales bacterium
GCGCTGCCTTCGGACAACGGATCACTGACGGTCGATCCGGGTGTCACCACCGAAGGCGCACGACTGCTGACGATCACCCGGCTCCTCCTCGATTCACCGACGGGCTCGGATCCTCGACTCCATAACCTGCTCCAGGATCTCGAATTGGTGCTGGCACAGGTGGCCCGGCTCGAGCCGGAGCATCACCGCGATGAGCTCCACTTCATCCAGACAGCGCTCGACGAACACGACATCGTGCCGCGCCTGCGTTCCGCGGCAGCCGATCTTTCCCTCCAGGACTTCTAGAGGACCACCCATGTCTCGCTCGCTCCTGCTCGTTCCCTGGCTTGCCGTTACCACGCTCTCGGCGCAGGTGCCCACTCGTCCGCCGACACCGCCACGACCCGCGCCGCCCCCGCGCGTAACGGTCCGGCCGACGCCCGCTCCGGTCGCGCCGATTTTCATGCCGGATATGCCGGACATGCCCATCATGCCGGAAATGCCCGAGATGCCGATCATGCCGGACATGCCGCTCGACTGGAACTATCACTTCGATACCGGCGCACTTCAGGACTACGCCTGGCAGGCACAGGATTACGCCCGGAAGGCTTCGGATCTCGCGATGCAGGACATGTCTCTGAAGTTCAATACTCTGAGCGACGTGAACATCAACCTCGGCGGCATGGGGTGGGGTGACAGCTACGGCGGCGGGCCGACGCGATGGGTTCAGGGCGACCCCGCCGATTCGCTGTACCGTTCGGCGCGCGACCAGCTCAATCGTGGCGACTATCGGAAGGCGGCAGGGCTCTTCAAGTCGCTGCCACAGAAGTATCCCAGCTCGGCGTACGTGGCCGATGCGGAGTACTGGGAGGCGTTTTCGCTTTACCGGATTGGTGGCACGCCGGAACTGCAGGAGGCGCTCGCCGTGCTGGATGCGCGCAAGGTGTCACCGGATGAGGCATCAGACGGTAAGGCCAGGGGGAACCCAGGTAATGGCGGGTTTGGGGTTGTCGCGACATCGGGTTATTCAAAGACGCCGATGAACGGCTTCATTTATTACCGTGGCCAGACCGATGCCGCGGGTCTCGCGGCGCGGATCGCCAGCGTTCTCTCGACCCGCGGTCTCTCGAACGATCCGGCCGTCAAGCGGGCACTCGCGGCTGCCGGCAGCAACACCTGCGACCAGGAAGAACAATCGGTCCGGGCCGAGGCACTCGACGCGCTGATGCACAACGATCCGGCGACCGGTCGCCAGATGGCCGTCAAGATTCTTTCCAACCGCGATGAGTGTTCGGTTCCGCTGCGCCGCAACGCGGTGATGCTCGTCGGCAACGAACACGATGACGCCGCCGTCACGACGTTGCTCCCGGTGGCGAAGACCGATCCGTCGCCGGCGGTGCGGATGTCGGCAGTCGAATATCTCGTGCAGCAGCAGTCCGACGCGGCAGTGAACGCCGTCATCGACGTGGCCCGCTCCGACACCAGCAGCCAGATGCAGCGGATTGCCATTCGCGCCCTGAGCCAGAGTAGCAGTCCACGCGCTCGCGCCGAGGTGCGCACGATGATCGAGAACAACAACGCGAATGAGGCGCTTCGGATCAGCGCCATCGATGGACTCGACCGCGACCGTATGACGGCGGACGACGCGGCATGGCTGCGCACCGTCTATGCCAGGACGACCAGTCCGCGCGTCAAGGAACGGATTCTCATGGCGGTCGGGCGCTCGGGCGGTGACGCCGCCAACCAGTGGTTGCTCGAGGTCATCAAGAACGACGACGAACCGCTGGAAACACGCTCCGAGGCGCTGCGCTACGCCGGGCGCACGATGGACATCGCCACGCTCGACAAGATCGTGGACACTGCCAAGAGGGGCACTGATCCCCAGCGGCGCCGCGAGGCGATCTCCATTCTGGCTCGGAGCCAGGATCCGCGGGCGTCCAACTTGCTCCTTCAGTTGGTAGATCGCACATGCGC
>JBOHRY010000244.1:0-8251 GCA_050732955.1 Gemmatimonadales bacterium
TGCACCGGCTGGGTGGTCCACCATGTCGGCATCGTCTGGCGGCGATCCTGGACGAAGAGCATCTCGCCGAGCACGCCGCGACCCGACCAGAACGGTTCGTCGAATGCCAGCACCGTCTTGATGACGGAGCCCATTGCGAGACCGGTCATGGCGTCGCGTTTGCTGCCGATTTCCGGCGCGAAGGTCACGCTTCCCGGCTCGCCCGGCGCGGACGCGAGCACCGGCAGCGGCAGGGTGACGACCACGGCCCGGGCCGACAGCGTCGCGATGGTTCCCTGGTGCTCGATGTCGACCTGGACAGAGTTGGGCTGCCAGCGGATCACGCGCGCCGCGCTGCGCAACCGCACGGTTCCTCCACCTTCGAGTCCACTCGAGAGAATCTCCACGACGGCATCGGCGCCGTCCTGGCTCCGGTACTGCGCATCATCCGCCGGCTGGCTCTGCTCGGTTTCGGTAAACCATCGGAGGCTGACGCGGGCGGGATCGGCGGCGTGGAAGCCTTCCACGTAGGCGATCAGCGTCGCGCGCGCGCGAGTGAGTTCGGTGGCACCGCAGCACGATTCCAGCGCGTCCTGCAGCGATCGATCCGGGCCCGTGATCTGCTGCAGGCGCCGGTGCAGCTCATCGCCGCCGTCTGCGACTTCATCGAAGGCATTGAGACCCTTCGCCGTTCGCTGCAAGAAAGGACCGGTGGCAGCATGCACCCTGGCGCCCGAGCGTTCGAGTAATCGATGCATGGGCCCCGAGGCATCGAACCATTCCGGCCCCAGCTCGACCGGATAGTCGAGACCGTCCTGGTGACGCGTCCAGACCCGCCCCCCCAGCCGATCGCGCGCCTCGATGACCAGGATATCGACGCCGGCGTCTCGGAGATCGCGGGCCGCGGCGAGACCGGCGAGACCGGCCCCAAGGATGATCACATCGGCGTCAGGCATCTCGACTCAATGAATGGGCTGCTGAAGTCGGACATAGCGGCGACGCGGATAAACAGAGGATCGCGACCGGTGCGGGAACGTCCCGCCTGCGGCAAAGCCACCGATTCCGGTAAGTTCCACTGGATGACAATTTCCGCCAACGACCGGGGCAAGCCAATGCGACTCCCTGCCATGATGATTCGCACCGCAACGGTGCTGCTGGTGACAACGCTGCCGCTCGGCGCGCAGGCGCCGAATCAGACCAATCTCGCGCTGATGGCGAACGATCACTATACCCGGTCGCATGATTACGACCTGATCCACCAGCGCATCGCGGTGTCCCACTTCAACTGGGACTCCACGTCGTTCGACGGCACGGTGACGACGACGCTGGTCTCGAAGCGGCCCGGGCTCGTCGCGGTCGTTCTCGACGAGGGGCCGCTCCTCACCAACCTGCGGATCACCGACCGGAACGGCCGGACGCTGGCCGCGTCGCGCTCGGGTGATTCGCTGACCATCACCTCGCCCCGCCCACTCCGCTTTGGCGATACGCTGGTCTTCAGCATCAGCTATCGCGGGCGGGTCACCGGCGGTCACGGGCTGACCTTCATCACCAGTGACGGACTGGCGCACCGGCCCAATCAGATCTGGAGCCAGGGCGAGGATCACGACAATCACTACTGGTTCCCCACCTACGATTTTCCCAATGACAAGATGACCTGGGAGATGGTCGCCACCGTGCCGTCGGCCGACCTGGCGATCTCCAACGGCAAGCTGATGTCCAATGTGGTCACCGGCGCCAACCGGACCATGACCTGGAATCAATCGTCGCCGTCAGCGACCTATCTCGTGTCGCTCATCGTCGCACCGCTCGCCACGATCCACGACACCTGGCACGGCGTGCCGGTCGATTACTACACCTATCACGAGGACAGTACCCGGGCGTGGCGGCTCTTTCATGTCACGCCGGACATGATCGACGTGTATTCGCGATTGACCGGCATCCGGTATCCGTGGGCCAAGTATGCGCAGACGACCGTGGCGGACTTCTTCGGCGGCATGGAGAACGTCAGCGCGACCACGCTGGTCGACTGGCTCCCGGATGCCGGCGCCTACCGCGACCGCCCGTGGTATCAGTACATCCTCATTCCCCACGAACTGGCGCACCAGTGGTTTGGCGACTACGTCACCACGGAAAACTGGGCCAATACCTGGCTCAACGAAGGATTCGCGGAATTCATGCCGGGACAGTACTGGAATGCGAAGCTCGGCGCACACGCCGCGCAGGATTACTACCTCGACGAATACCGCCAATTTCTCCGGATCGAGGCCCAGCGATCGATGCCGCTGGCCTCGCTGGGATCGAACAACATCTATCCCAAGGGCGCACTGGTGCTCCAGATGCTGGAGGACTACCTCGGACCCGAGCGTTTCTGGGCGTCGATTCACGCCTATCTCACCGCACATGCCTTCGGCAACGCGACGACGGAAGATCTGCGCAAGGCGGTGCTCGCCGCCACCGGAGAGAATCTCGACTGGTTCTGGCGCGAATGGATCTACGCTGCCGGAATCCCGGAATTCACGGTGAAGGCGACCTACGATCCCGGCAAGGCAAAGCTGTCGGTTGCGGTGCAGCAAACGCAGGTCGACTCGTTCAAGCCCGACAGCACCGGGCGACTCTTCGTGGTCCCGCAGGTGTTCCGGATGCCCGTCGCCATTCGCGTAGGGTTCGCCGGCGGCGAGCGGGTCGTCCACGCGACCCTCGATGCGCGCGATCAGGTGATCGAGATCGACAGTGTCGCGGCGGCACCGACCATGATGATCTTCGACGACGGCAACCGGATCCTCAAGCGGTTGACGTTCGACCAGCCGGCGGCGTGGCTCGCCAATGAGCTGAAGCACGACACCAACCTCTGGGATCGCCAGTGGGCGATCGACCAACTCGCCAAGCACACGGCCGATCAGGACGCGATCTTCGCGCTGACGGAGGCGGCGACCCGCGCCGACTACTACCTCACCCGCGTCGAAGCAGTCGAAGCACTGGCCGGCTTTCCGGCCACGGTGGCGATGGGTTCGCTGACCGACGCGGCGAAGGACACGTCCGCCGCCGTGCGCGCGGCGGCACTCACGGCGATGTCGAAATTCGGGGGAACGACGGTCGCGGGAGTCGCACGCGACGCCTTTCAGCACGATTCGAGTTACGACGTTCGCGCCGCGGCACTGCTCGCCCTGGCGATTTCGGATCCGGTCGCGGCGCGAGCCGCGATCGCGCGCGCCATCACGACGCCGTCATACCGCGACGCGATCCAGGACGCGGCCTTCCAGGCCATCGTCCAGCTCAACGACACCAGCAGCATCGTACTGGTAGACTCCGTGACGGGCCAGCAGGAATATCCGATGCACGTGCTCGCCGTTCTCGGCGCTCGCGGCAACGTCCGGGCGCTCGACCTGGTGACCGCGCACCTCAACGATCCGCGCGGCGCCGTCCGGCGCTGGACCATCAACGCCTTCCAGGGAAGCATCGCCCGCGTGGATCGCAACCTGGCGCTGCAGCGCCTGCAGGCCGCATTGCCAGGCCTCCGCTATCCCGATACCCGGCGCGAGGCCACCGACTTGATCGCGACGCTGCAGAAACCGTAGGGTTGGACACAGCCCGCCGTGCCCGAGCTGCCGGACATCACGGTGTACCTCGAGCGGCTCGAACCGCTCATCGGCGGCGAGCGCATGGAACGGATCGACCTGTTCAGCCCGTTCGTGCTCCGTACCGTGACGCCGGAGATCGACCGCGCCATCGGTCCCCGCGTCACGTCACTTCGCCGCATCGGGAAGCGGATCGTGATCGGGCTCGAGAGCGATCTGTTCGTCGTCGTCCATCTGATGATCGCGGGCAGGTTGCGATGGCGTCCGCCGGGAAAGAAACTGCCGGGCAAACTGGCGTTGGCCGGCTTCGGCTTTCCGCGGGGGACGCTCTTTCTTTCGGAAGCCGGCACGACCCGGCGCGCGTCGATCCATCTCGTCGAGGGCGCTCCGGCGCTCGCCGGGTTCGATCGTGGTGGACTCGAAGTGCTCGAGGCCGGTCGCGACGCGTTCGCAGCCCGGCTCGCCGTGGAATCGCACACACTCAAGCGCGCGCTGACCGACCCGCGACTCTTCAGTGGCATTGGCAACGCCTATTCCGACGAGATTCTGCACCGGGCTCGGCTTTCCCCGCTGATGCTCACCTCCCGGCTGTCACCGGACCAGGCCACCATCCTTTACGACGCGGCGCGCCTCACGTTGCTGGAATGGACGGAGCGCGTTCGCCGCGAAACCGGCGAGACCTTTCCCGAGAGTGTCACCGCGTTCCGGGAGGGGATGGCGGTGCACGGGCGTTACCGGCTGCCGTGTCCGGTGTGCGGCACGCCGGTGCAGCGAATTCGTTATGCCACCAACGAAACCAACTACTGCGCCCGATGTCAGACGGGCGGCAAGCTGCTCGCCGATCGGGCCATGTCCCGACTGTTGAAGCAGGACTGGCCAACAACCATCGATGATTAGACGGTCGCTCCTGCCGGCCGCGGTCCCCGCACCCCGAAGGACAGCAGAATCAGGCCGAACACGAGGTGCAGCCAGGTGTCGTTGCCGCCCAACGGAATCAGGTTTTCCAGCTGGGCTGCGAGCGACGGGATGAACCCGATGATCGCGAGCAGCAGGTAGAGCACTCCCGCCTGCTTGCAGAAGGTCGTCGCGGTTCGCGGCGTGCGCGCGGCGGACAATCCCCAGAGACCCACCAGGATGTGCACCGCGTTGTGCAGCACATTGACGGGAAACAACCCGAGTTCGAGACCCGGGCTCATGTGCATACCGCCGCTGAAGAATCCGATCACGCCGATCACGATGAACACCACGCCCATAACTCTCGCGATTGCCTGATTCATCGATCCTCCAAGCAGGATGTGGGTGGTGGGCACTATCATACCGCAGCTCCGCCGTTCGGCTAGGGCGCGCCGGCCCTTACCCAGTCAGCTTCCGCGCGATAGCTTCACGAGTTTCCGGCACAATCGCTTCCACCTCACGGAGGATGGCATGGCACTGGTCTCCCGGGTCAAGGGGATACTGATGACGCCGAAGGCGGAGTGGGCGGTCATCGACGACGAGCCCACCACCGTCGGATCCCTCTACACCAGCTACATCATCCCGCTGGCCGCGATCGCTCCCATCTGCCGGTTCATCGGGATGTCGCTGGTCGGGTACAACTTGGTGGGTGTCGCGGTGAAGTGGCCGGTGGATCTGGGGCTCGAAAGCGCCATTGTGCAATACGCGCTTTCCCTCGTCAGCGTGTACGTCCTGGCGCTGATCATCGACGCGCTGGCGCCCAACTTCGGCGGTCACAAGAATTCGATTCAGGCGTTGAAAGTCGCCGCGTATTCCAGTACTGCGGCATGGGTCGCCGGCGTCTTCCTGCTCCTGCCGGCACTCGGCATCCTGACGATCCTCGGCCTCTATTCGTTCTATCTCATGTTCCTCGGACTGCCGGTATTGATGAAAGCCCCCGAGGAGAAGGCCGCCGGGTACGTCATCGTGGCGGTGGTCTGCGCCGTCGTCCTGTACGTCATCGTCGGCGCGATCACCAGTCGGGTCTTTGCCTACCCCGGGATGAACCTCTACCAGCCGTAACGCACCGATGAACGCCGGCTCCCATCGAGAACGTCGATGACCGGGCCGGATCTCGCGCCGCGACCCATCACGCGCGGCGCGGCACGCAACGTCCTGCTGGTCCTCACCTTCGTCAATCTCTTCAATTACATCGACCGATTCATCGTCCCGGGATTGGCGGTGAGCCTCGGCAAATCCGAACTTCACCTGGATCGCGCACAGATCGGCCTGTTGGGGACGGGATTCATCCTGGTGTATGCCGTCGCGTCGCCGTGGTTTGGCCGCCTCGGCGACGTGCGTCACCGGCCACGATTGATCGCGCTGGGCGTCGGCATCTGGAGCATCGCCACCGTGCTCGGCGGGTTCGCGGTGAGCTTCATCACGCTCTTCCTCGCCCGGGCGACCCTGGGCATCGGCGAGGCCGCGTACGGATCGATCGCACCCTCCCTGCTGGCCGACTCCTTTCCGCGCCGGCTTCGCGGACGGATCTTTTCGGTGTTCTTCGCCGCCATTCCCATTGGCTCGGCGTTGGGCTACGTCGTTGCCGGTGCGATGGCGGCGCACTTCGGCTGGCGATCGGCGTTCTTCGTCGCTGGTATTCCGGGACTGATCCTGGCGTTGCTGTTGCTCCGCCTTCCCGAGGTTCCCCGCGGCGCGCAGGACGATCCGGCGGACGAACCCGTACATGGATCCATCGCGCGATCGAATGCGTTCGCGACGTACGCCGGCCTCCTCCGCAACACCCAGTACCGTACTACGGTACTGGGCTATGCAGCCTATACCTTCGCGCTGGGAGCGCTGGCCTTCTGGTTTCCTGACTTCCTGGTCTCGTATCACGGGATGGATCCGGCCAGCGCCGACTACCTGGTCGGCCTGATCGCGGTAGCGACCGGCTTCGCCGGCACCTTCGCCGGCGGCTGGATCGGCGACTACGTCCTGCGCTTCACCCGGCACGCGTATCTCCTCGTGTCGGGCATCGCCACGCTGGTCGCCGTGCCATTCTGCGTGCTCGCCCTGACCGCGCACCAACCGGCGCTCTTCCTGGGCGGACTGGTCGCGGCTGAACTGCTCATGTTCGCGTCCACCGGACCAATCAACTCGGCGATCGTGAACTATGTGGCGCCGACCGAGCGCGCCACGGCCATGGCGCTCAGCATCCTGTTGATGCACCTGCTCGGCGACGCACCGTCGCCGTTCCTGGTGGGTGCACTCTCCAAGACCTTGCACGGTGCCGGCACATCGGATGGCGCAGCTCTTCAGCACGCGATGCTATTGCTGCCGGCCGCGATCCTGATCAGCGGGATCGTCTGGACCGCGGGTGGCCTCAGAACGGATCCGTCCTGAGCCTTGCCATGCGCCGCGTCATCGCCCTCATCGTGCGGATATTCTTTCGCCGAATCGCCGTCACCGGTGCAGAGCATGTGCCGGCCACCGGCCCGCTCCTGCTGGTCGTGAATCATCCCAACTCGCTGGTTGATCCACTGCTGGTGCTCGCGTACGCGCCGCGCCGGGTGGCGTTTCTCGCCAAGGAGCCGCTCTTCCGGACCCCGGTGATTCGCTGGCTCGTTCGCGCCGCAGGATCCATCCCGGTGTACCGGCGCCAGGACGGCGCCGACACGACACAGAATCGCCGGACCTTCGAGCGCGTCTGGGATGCATTGTCGAAAGGGCGCGCCATTGCCCTCTTTCCGGAGGGAATGTCACACAGCGATCCGCATCTCCGGCCGTTCAAGACGGGGATGGCACGCATGGCGCTTGGAGCAGCCGCACAGAACCCGGCCGCCGTCGTTTCAATTGTTCCCGGTGGACTCTACTACACCGCCAAGGTGCGGTTTCGCAGCTCGGCCCTGCTCTCGTTCGGCGAGCCGATCCAAGTGGACGTGGTACCCGTCGACGAGACCGGTGAACCATCGGCCGAGCCCGTGAGGGCGCTGACGGCGAGGCTCGAAGCCGCCCTCGCCGCGGTCACGCTCCACACCGAAGCAGACGACGCGCTCCGACTGGTCACCCGGGCGGAACGGGTATTCTCTTCGGTCGAAGGTTCCGGTACGCGGGACCGCGACCTCGAGCAACAGTTCGCGCTGCGACAGCGCTTTCTCCGGGGCTACGGCGAACTCCGCCGTACCGAACCCCGCGAGGTCGAACGGGTAGAGCGGCTGTTGAATCGCTACGATGCAGAGCTCACCGCGGCGGGGCTGGCGCCCGAGAGCCTGCTGCGTTCGCAGCTCACGCCTGGCATGGTGATCGGCGGTGGCGCCCAGGCGATCGCAACGCTTCTGATCCTGGCGCCATTCGCCGTGGCGGGAATGGTGATTCATTTCCCCGGCTATCTGGTGACCGGACCCCTCGCGACCCGAGCGATCCACGGCCAGCGCGATGTCATCGCCACAGCCAAGATTCTCGCCGCGGGCGCGATCTACCCCATCTCCTGGTTGCTGGCGGCGTGGGCCGTGGCGCGCATGACGAGCCTCCCGTGGGGCCTCGCCGCGTTGGTCGGCTCACCAGCCCTGGGATACGCGGCCCTGCTCTTCCTCGAGCAGCTCGACAGACTCACAGGATCCGCGCGGGGTCTGTCACTGCGCCTGTTCCGACCCATGACCTATAGAAGATTCGAGGCGCAACGACAAAGGATTCGGGAAGCAATACTCCAGTTGAATGAAAAGCTGGATGGACCAGAGAGAAGGGAGAACGGAAAAGAGAGA
>JBOHRY010000245.1:0-34051 GCA_050732955.1 Gemmatimonadales bacterium
CGCGCCTGCAGCCCTTCACCGACCGACGCCGCGTGAAACCAAGCCAGCGGCCGGGTCGGATCGCGCCGCTCACGGCCCCAGCGTTCGATATCGGCCGGTGCCGCGAGTCGAGCGCGATGCGCGGCGCGCTGCCGGTCGTCGCGCAATACCAGCGGCACCAGCGGGACGGTGAGCCGCACCACGATGCGGTAGGTCAGCATCTCCTAAGCTAAGAAGCCGGCGCGAGGAATGGAGTGCCGTCTTTACTATTCGGGATGCTTCGCACGCAATACCTCGCCGAGAGCCGTTCGCCACGCTACGCCATTCTCTTCGCGGTACCGCTGTGGATCGCGTACGAGACGATGGCGTGGCTGCTCAGCACACCGGGAGGGCCGGGCGTCCGCAACGGCGCGGATGTGCTGCTCAAGGCCCCGTTTGTCCGGCTGGCAGGAACGCGCGGCGTGATCGGATTCGAAGTATTTCTGCTGGCGATCGCGGCGTGGCTGGTGGTGCGGGACTGGCGTCGGCATCCTGGCCCACTCCGCATCGGCGTTTTCGGTATCATGGCTCTCGAGGCTGCGGTCCTCGCGCTGATCGTCGGAGTGGTGCTCCGGTATGCGACCGCGACACTACTGCACTACTTCACCCTGTCATCACCCGCCGGACTCGGCACCTCGACCCAGCTGATGGTGTCGCTCGGCGCCGGGATCTACGAGGAACTGCTCTTCCGGGTGATCCTCGTGGGCGGGCTCTCATGGCTCGCCGGCCGCGCCTTCGGCTGGAGCCCTCGCGGCGCGGCGATATTCGCCGTGCTGGTGAGCGCACTGCTGTTTTCGGCATTTCACTACGTTGGCGCCTACGGCGACACGCTGCGGCTCTCGTCGTTCCTGTTCCGCTTGCTCGCGGGACTGGTCTTCAGCACGCTGTACGTCGTGCGCGGGTTCGGCATCACCGCGTGGACGCATACGCTCTACGATATTGCAGTTACGCTGACGCCCTAATGCCTAATGGCTAACGCCTAACGCCTAACGCTTAACGCCTAACGCTTTCCCGTCTTCGCCGCATAAATACTGTCCAGAATCCGCCGAAACACCTCGATCGGTTGCGCGCCGGACATGATTCCTCCTTCGATGTAGAACGTCGGCGTGCTGTGCGCTCCCGATCGCTCGGCGCCGGCGACGTCGTCCTTGACCACATCCGCGCCCGCCCCCGACTGCAGGCACGTCGTCATCAACTCCGGCTTGAGGCCGAGCGCGGGCATCTGCGCCTGGAAGAATGGCAACGCGTTCTTGAGGTTTTCCCACTTGTCATGCGTGGCGTAGAGCATGTTGTGAGTCGGCCAGAACTTGCCCTGTCGCGCGGCGCAGGCGGCGAATTCCGCAGCCGGAACCGCATTGGGATGAATCGACGGAATCGGCAGGTTGATGAAGACCCAGCGCACCTTGCCGGTCTTGATGTATTCCTTTTCGATCAACGGCAGCGTCTCCGTCGCGAAATCGCGACAGAACGGGCACTGAAAGTCTGCCATTTCGTACACCGTGACCGGCGCGGTCTTCGAGCCCTGCGCGCGGGCATCGAGCGGAAGCGGCGGGCCGCCCTGGGCGTGCACCGCTGCCACCAGTGCGATCGATGCGCAGAGCGCGAGCACGATTGACGCGACGGGCTTCGAGTGTTTCAGGCGCGAAACACGATGTGCGAAACTCATGACGACCTCAAGGAGTATCTTTGTTGCGAACCGGAACAGGCGCGCAACTGGCCGCGGTCGGAATTAAGGGAATGGAGCGGTTTCCGAGAGTGACCAAAGGTATCGGCGCCATGGTGGCGCTCCAACTCGGCATCGCGGCGGCGGCGGCCGGACAGCAGTCCGGAACGCAGTCGGTTTTTCCGGCCCAGCCCACCGGGTTTGTCACCGACGCCGCCAACCTGCTCGATGCCGGGACTCGCGCTTCGCTGGAAGCGCGCCTGCAGCACCTGAAGGACGTCACCGGCGCCGAGGTGGCGGTCGTGATCCTGCCGACGATCAAGGACTATGCGCCGGCGGACGTCGCCCGCGATATCGGGCGAACCTGGAAGATCGGCTCGAACGCAGCGATTGGCAGCAAGCTGCGAAATGCCGGCGCCGTGGTGCTGCTGGTGCCGCGCACTTCGGAGCACAAGGGCGAGATCTACTTCAGCGCGGGTCAGGGGCTCGAAGGAAGCCTCACCGACGCCCGGGTCGGAGGGATTCGCGATGCGATGATGCCGGCGTTGCAGCAGCAGAACTACGGCGCCGCGCTCGACATCGCCACCAGCATGATCGGCGACATCGTGGCGCGAGATCTCGGCGTGGACGACAGCACGTTGCTGCGAGCCCGGCCGCCGCCGCGCTCGGAAGCGCATTCGGTGAACATGTTCAAGCTGATCCTCTACGGAATCGTGCTGATCATCTGGATCATCTCGCTCATCGCGCGGAGCGGCGGCGGGCGAGGTGGGCGCGGTGGCGGGAGTGGACTCGGCGGCTGGATCCTGCCGTACATGATCGGCCGCAGCTTCGGCGGCGGCGGAAGTTTCGGTGGCGGTGGATTCGGCGGTGGTGGCGGTGGCGGCGGCTTCGGCGGGTTCGGCGGTGGAGGCGGATTCAGCGGCGGTGGCGCCGGAGGGAGCTTCTGATGGATCGAACACAGCTCGACCAGTCGCTGGGCACGCTGGCGAAGACGGTCGGGGAACTCGCCGGACTCGACGCGAGCGTGGTGCTTTACGGCTCCGCGGCGCGGGGCGACTGGGTGCCCGGCCGATCGGACGTCAACCTGCTGGTGCTGGTGAGCGACACGTCGCCCGTGGCGCTGCGGCGGCTGACGCCCGCGGTGTCGGCGTGGCACACCAGGGGGTTCGCGCCTCCGCTGATCATGGGCCGCGAGGAGTGGGATCGGTCGGCCGACGTTTTTCCGATCGAAATCGCCGACATGCGTGTGGCGCACCGCGTGCTCTGCGGCACGGATCCGGTGGTGGGGCTCCGCGTCGATCCTGCAGACCTGCGTGAGGCGGTCGAGAAGGAGCTGCGCGGCAAACTGGTGCGGCTCCGGCAGGCGTACGTGCGGTTCGGTGACGCCGGAATGATCCTCGGCGGGTTCGCACTCGCTTCGATCTCCGGCTATTTCGCCCTGCTGCGCTGCATCGCCGTGCTGTACCAGCGCTCACCCGGGCTGACACCGGACGAAACCGCGACCGTGCTCGCGCAGGAGCTGGGCGGCGACGTCAGCGTGGCGGTCGAGATTGCACGCCACCGCAACGAACCCGAGTGGAACTGTCCGCCGGCAACGTTTGTCCGTTACCTCGAGCTGGTGCGTCGTACCGTGGACCTGGTAGACACCTTTCAGAATGGAGCCCGCTGATGCGTCGCGTCCGTTATTCGCCCTTCCTCCTGCTCGGCCTCGTCACTGTCACCAGCGGCTGCAGCTACAATCGCCTGCAGCGCCTGGACGAGCAGATCAACGCCGCGCAGAGCCAGATCAAGGTGCAATTGCAGCAGCGCAATGACCTGATCCCCAACCTGGTCAACACGGTGAAGGGGATCACCAAGCAGGAAGACACCGTCTTCATCTCGATCGCCAATGCGCGTTCGCGGATCGGCGCCGCGCTGCAGTCGAACGACATGCAGGAACTGGGCGCCGCCAACGCGGCAATGGCCGCTCCGTTGAGCCGCCTGCTGGCGATCTCGGAGAATTATCCGACACTCCAGAGCAGCCAGAATTTCCGGACGCTGCAGGATCAGATCGAGGGGATGGAACACCGGATCGCCACGGCACGCACCGACTACAACACAGCCGTGCAGCAGTTCAACAGCGCGATCCGCCAGTTCCCGACCAATATCACGGCCAAGATGTTTGGCCTGGGCAAGCCGCGACCGTACTTCGACCTCACCAGCGCGGGAGCGGCAAACGTGCCAGCGGTGAAGTTCTAGGCAGCGGGTTTCGGAAAGAGGTTGTCGGGCTTCACGACATTCGCGCCGCCGATGTCCGGGGTTTCAGCCCGCGCCCATGCCGTTTCGGGTGAGCCGGGCTGGCCCAGCGCGGTCCAGAGCGCCTGTGCCTTGGCCGGCATGAACGGCGAGGTCATCACGGCGAGGCGGAAGAGACAGGTCGCCAGTGCGTGCAGGACGGTGTCGAGACGCGCGTCGTCACCCGCCTTGGCGAGCGTCCACGGGGCGTTTTCGACGATGTAGCTGTTGGCGGTGGTGACGTACTGGGAAATACTGCTGGCGGCATCCTTCAATGCATTGTCGGACATCGCTTGATTGAACAGCGAATGGATCTGCTTCCAGGCTGGATTAAGGCCGTAGAGCGGATTGCCGATTTGGTCGCGCTCGAGCGCTTCAGGCGGTGTTGGCACTACGCCGCCGCGGTACTTCTCCAGCATCGCAGTGACTCGCGACGCCAGATTGCCGAGTCCGTTGGCGAGGTCTCCGTCGTAGCGCGAATCGAAGCGCTCGAACGAAAAGTCGCCATCATTCTCGAAGCCAACTTCGCGGAGCAGAAACCAGCGGAGTGCGTCAGGTCCCCGGTGACTGATCGCGTCGTCGAGCGAGACGGAGGTTCCTTCCGACTTGCTCACCTTGGCGCCGCCCCATTGCACGTATCCATGCGCCCACACCTGCTTCGGCAACTCGACCTCCGCCGCCATGAGCATCGCCGGCCAGATGATGCAGTGGAAGCGGGTGATTCCCTTGCCGACGACGTGAAGGTCGGCGGGCCAGAGGTGCTGGTATTCCGGATCGGGATAGCCGGTGGCGCTGAGATAGTTGATCAGCGCGTCGAACCAGACGTACACCGTTTCGTCCGGCGCTCCGGAGAAGGGAATTCCCCAGGCGGCGCGGCTCCGCGAAATCGAGATGTCCTGCAGGCCAGCCTCGAGCACGCGCAGCACTTCATTCCGGCGAATCGCCGGCTCGACCCTGAACTTTCCGGTGTTGATCGCCTCGAGTACCGCGTCGCGCCATCGGGAAAGGCGGAAGAATGTGTTACGCTCGCGCGTGAGCACCAGTTCGCGCGACGGATGCTCGATGCATCGCCCGTCAACCACCTGGCTTTCGGACTTGTACTCCTCGCAGCCGACGCAGTAGAGGCCCTGGTATTCGCCCTGGTAAAGATCGTTGGGGTTGCGGGCCCGGATCGCTTCGATCAGCGCGATCACGCCGCGTGCGTGGCGCGGTTCCGTGGTGCGCATCCAGACATCCGGTGTGCACTCCAGCCGCTCCCATGTGGTGCGGAAGCGCTCGCTCATCGCGTCGAGCCATTCGGCGGGCGTGCGGCCGGCGGCTTCGGCGGCCTGGATCACCTTCTGCGCGTTCTCATCCATCCCCATCAGGAAGCGCACCGGTTCGCCTCGCAGTCGGTGCCAGCGCGCGATCGCGTCGGCGCCGACCTTTTCCAGCGCGTGGCCGAGATGGGGATCGCCGTTCGAGTAATCGATTGCCGTGGTGAGGTAATACGGCTTCACCCGCGCGGCGCTCCGGGGCTGCGTGGCGCCGCCGCCGTGCCTGGCGCCGGCGGGAGCTGCGTTGCCCGCTCGATTTCGTCGCGCAGATCGATGGCGGGGATGATGCGGCTGCCGTGCTCGTCGCTGCGCAGCGCCACGCGCTCGCGAAAGATGTCCACGGCGATGACTTTCTCGGGACCGCGGAGCGTCTGCACCGTCTTGCCTTCCTTGGGATAACGCTTGCGCGACGCGAGGTAGAACTCGTGCTCGTACCTGAGGCAGCAGAGCAACCGGCCGCAACCACCGGAAATCTGCGCCGGGTTGAGCGACAGCCGCTGGTCCTTGGCGAGTGCGAGGTTGACCGGGCCGGTGCCGGTGAGCCAGGTGCTGCAGCAGAACTCGCGACCGCACCGTCCCACGCCGCCGATCCGTGCCGCCTCGTCCCGCACGCCGATCTGGCGCAGTTCGATGCGGGTGCGAAACCTGGTTGCCAGTTCGCGTACCAGGTTGCGGAAATCCACGCGGGTATCGGATGTGAAATAGATGGTCAGCCGGTTGCGGTCCCACTGCCACTCGGTGTCCGAGATGCGCATCGTCAGCTGGTGAGTCGTGGCGCGCTGGGCCACTTCGCGGCGCACCTCGTCTTCGTTCCGGCGCAGTTCTTCGTGCTGCGCGATGTCGCGCGGCGCCGCACGCCGCACGACTTGCGGCCGTTCGGTATTGAGGGTGCTGGCGGACACCGGCGCAGTTTCCGCCGGCGCGGCACCCTCGGTCGGTGCGACACTCTCCGTCGGAGCGACATGCTCCGCCAGTGCGGGCGCGGCTTCGGTGGGCGGGGCGTCCGTTGTCGCGCAGGAGGTGCATCCGCCGCACTTCGCGAGAGCGGTATCGCCAACGGCGTTGACCCGGCCGAAGTCGAGGCCGCGCTAGGCCTGGACCAGCACCGCCTCGTTGAGGCCGAGCGGTGCGGTCGCCACCGCCCAGTCGAAGAAGCCGCGGCGGTTTCCCTTGAAGCGCACTTCCACGGTCTGCATCGTCACGCGTCGGCGAAAGCACCCATGGCGGCGTACTTGTCGTGCCGGCGCTTGACCAGCTTCTCCGGGCGCACCTTGTTGAGTTCATTGACGGTCTTGATCAGTGCCGTCCGGAGCGCTTCACCGGCCGCTTCCTGATCGAAGTGGGCACCACCCACCGGTTCGGGGATGATCTCGTCCACCAATCCGAGCCGGATCAGATCCTCGGCGGTGAGCTTGAGCGCATCGGCGGCACGCTCCCGCTGCGTGGCGTCCTTCCAGAGAATGGTGGCGCATCCCTCGGGCGAGATCACCGAATACACCGAGTTCTCGAACATCAGCACCCGATCCGCCACGCCGAGCGCGAGTGCGCCGCCGGAGCCGCCTTCGCCGATGACCACCGAAACGATCGGCGTGGGCATCGCCGCCATCTCGAGGATGTTGCGCGCCAATGCCTCGGACTGTCCGCGTTCCTCCGCACCGAGGCCGGGATACGCGCCGGGAGTGTCGATGAGTGTCACGATCGGCGCGTGAAAGCGGGCGGCGGCCTGCATCAACCGCAGCGCTTTCCGATAGCCCTCGGGATGAGCCATGCCGAAGTTGCGCTTGATATTCTCTCGCGTGTCACGACCCTTTTGGTGCCCGACCACCATGACCGACTGACGATTGAGTCGCGCCCATCCGCCGACGATCGCGGGATCGTCGCGAAAGAGCCGATCACCGTGCAGCTCGATGAAGTCGGTGAAGATCGACGAGAGATAATCGAGGGTATACGGACGCCGGGGATGGCGTGCGACCTGGACGCGCTGCATCGGCGTGAGCCGCTGGTAGATCTCGGAGCGCTGGTTGGCGAGCTTCTCCTCCAGTGTTCCGATTTCGCCGGCGACGTCGATGCCGCGCTCGTCGCTGATCCGCCGCAGCTCTTCGATCTGCCGCTCCAGCTCGGCGAGCGGTTTTTCGAAATCCAGCGCGTACGCCAGGGGCATCCCGTGTCACTCCGCTCGGATCAGGGAGACGGCGTCGCCGCCGCAGAGGTCCCGCAGGGCGCGCAGCGTGGCTTCTCCTGCTCCCACTCGCAGCCGGCGCGACCGGAGCCGGGTGGATCCGCCGTTGCCGTCGGACCAGTCAATATAGAGCGGCGCCGGCCCGGGGTGGGCCTCGCAGACCCGGGCGATCGTCTGCAGTGCTTCGCTGGTGACCTGGTCCGGGTCGGGCCAACGGATCGATACCGCCAGGGCCCCGGAGTCTTCCATTTCGCCCAGGTCTCGCGCGCCCTCGATCACGAAGGGTGCCACTTCCTCTCCGCGATCGCGTGGTGAATATCCGCCGGTGAGCAGCAGCGCTGCATCGACCCGGATGGTCTGGTTCAGCTTCGCCCACGCTTCCGGAAAGACGATCGCGTCGGCGGTGCCGTGAAAGTCTTCCAGCGTGATCCGTGCGTATTCCTTGCCGGTCTTCTTGGAAATCTGCCGTTTGAGCGCGGTCACCACCGCCGCGATGGTGACCGGCCGCTCGTCCCAGGCACCCAGGGTGGCGGTGGTGCGCGTCCCGACGGCCTCGACCAGCGCGCGGAATCGCTCGAGTGGATGACCCGAGATGAAGAATCCGATGATCTCCTTTTCGCGCGCCAGTCGCTCGGCCTCGGTCCATGGTGTCACTTCTGGGAGCGCGTGATCCGCCGGCGCGGCGGCCAGCGCTTCACCGAACAGCGATGCCTGGCCGGTGGCGATCTCCTGCTGCAGCAGCTGCGATTCGGCCAGCGCGCGGTCCAGCGCAGCGCAGAGCTGGGCGCGGTGCCCCAGCGCGTCGCAGGCACCGGCGGCAATCAGCGACTCCAGCACGCGCTTGTTGCAGAGCCGCACGTCGATCCTCCCCACGAAATCGTCAAGTGACCGGAAGGGACCGCCGCGCCGCGCCGCGATGATCGATTCGATGGCACCGGCGCCCACGTTGCGCACGGCTCCGAGGCCGAACCGGATTCGTTGCTCGCCGACCACGGTGAATTTGAACCCCGATTCGGCCACGTCGGGCGGCAGCACGGTGATTCCGAGTTCACGCGCTTCGTTGATGTACTTCACGACATTGTCAGTATCGCCGATCTCGCTCGACAGGAGCGCCGCCATGAATTCGGCCGGGTAGTGGACCTTGAGCCACGCCGTCTGGTAGGCAATGATCGAGTACGCCACCGAATGCGCCTTCGGAAAACCGTAGCGTCCGAAGGTTTCCATCTGTGCGGCGAGGTCGTCCACCAGTTTTTTCGGGTGGCCCAGCGCCATCGCCCGCTCGGCGAAGCGCCCCAGTTCCGCCTTGATCAGCTCCGCGTCCTTCTTGCCGACCGCCTTGCGGAGTACGTCGGCCTCGGCGAGCGAGAAGCCGGCCATGATGTTGGCGATGCGCATCACCTGTTCCTGATAGGTGATCACGCCGTAGGTCGGTTCGAGTGCTTCCACCAGCGACGGGTGCGGATAGGAAACCGGTTCCTGGCCGAGTTTTCGGCGGATGAACACCAGGTGCATCCCGGCGTCGAGCGGGCCCGGGCGGAGCAGGGCGTTGGACGCCACCAGGTCGTCGAACCGATCGCATTTCATGTTGCGCAGGGTGTCGGTTCCCAGCGCGGATTCGAACTGGAAGACGCCGGCGGTGCGACCCTGGCGCAACATCTCGTACACCGCCGGATCGTCGAGTGGCAGCGCGTCGACGTCCGGCGCGGTGCCAGTGCGGGCCCGGATCATCTCCACGGCATCGTGAATCACCGTCAGCGTCCGGAGGCCAAGGAAATCCATCTTCAGCATCCCGACCTGCTCGAGCGCTCCCATGTCGTACTGACAGATGATGGTGTCTTCGCCCTCGATGCCGGCGGCCGACCCCTTCGCCGGCGCCGTACACACCGGCACGTATTCGGAGAGCGGACCCGGCGCGATCACGATGCCGGCGGCGTGCACCGAGGCGTGCCGCGACAGGCCTTCGATCCGCGATGCGAACTCGAATACCCGCCCATAGAGCTCGTTCTCACGCACTGCGGCGCGGAGTTCGTCCACCTTCTTGAGCGCCTCGGGAATGGTGAGTGCGAAGCCGGGATTGGACGGAATCAGCTTGGTGAGCTTGTCGGCTTCGCCAGGCGGAACCTTGAGCACGCGGGCGACATCCTTGATCGCGGCGCGCGCCTTCATCGTCCCGAAGGTGATGATCTGGCCGACGGAGTCGCGGCCGTACCGCTGCCGCACGTAGTCGATCACTTCGTTCCGGCGCTCGAAACAGAAGTCGATATCGATGTCCGGCATCGACACACGTTCGGGGTTGAGAAAGCGCTCGAACAGGAGGTCGAACTTGAGTGGATCGACCTTGGTAATGCCGAGGGCGTACGCCACCAGCGAACCGGCGGAGGAGCCGCGCCCCGGTCCGACCGGAATCCCGCGCGCGCGCGCAGCGTCGATGAAATCGGCGACGATCAGGAAATAGCCGGCGTATCCCGCGGCGTTGATGACCGAAAGCTCGTACTCCAGGCGTGCGCGCACCGGGCCGGCCAGCGGTTCGCCGTACCGCTCCTTCGCGCCCCGCTCGGCGAGTTCAGCCAGCAGCACCTCGTCGCTGGCATACTCGGCCGGCCGCGGGAAGGTCGGCAGGAAGTACTGCCGCTCGAAGGTCAATTCACACCGATTGGCGACGGTCTGCGTCAGCTCCAGCGTCTCCGGATGCGCGGCGAAAAGCTCGCGCATCTCCGCTTCGCTCTTGACGTAGGACTCGTTGCCGGTGAAGCGAAACCGCTTGGGATCGTCGAGATCGGCTCCGGTGCCGATCGCGAGCAGCACGTCGTGGGCTTCCGCATCCTCGCGCCGGAGATAGTGCGCGTCGTTGGTCGCGACGACGCCCAGGCCGAGTTCCTTGCCTAGCTCGAACATGCCCCGTGTCACCGCCGCTTCCTCGGCGATGCCGTGCTGCTGAATTTCCAGGTAGAAATCGTCGCGTCCGAACGTCGTGGCGAACCACTCGGCCGATTCCCGGGCGCGATCGTACTTCCCCTGGCGAAGCCAGAGCGCGATCTCGCCCGACAGGCACGCAGCGAGGCAGAGAATGCCTTCGTGATGTGCCGCCAGCACCTCGCGGTCGAGGCGCGGACGGCGATAGAAGCCTTCCACGTAGCCGATCGACGAGAGGCGGACCAGATTGCGGTACCCGGTCAGATTCTTCGCCAGCAACACCAGGTGCGAGTAGTTGGCTGGCGCCCAGGCGGGCTTCGCCTGGACGGTTCGTGGACCGAAGGCGACATACGCCTCGAATCCGAGGATGGGACGGATCCCCTGCCGGCGGGCTTCGTCGTAAAAATGACGCGCCGCGTGCAGGTTGCCGTGGTCCGTGACGGCCAGCGAATCCATCCCCAGGTCCTTGACGTGACGAACCAGCTCGGGAAGGCGATTGGCGCCGTCGAGGAGCGAGTATTCGCTGTGGGTGTGAAGGTGGACGAACGCCATCGGTCAGCGCCCCGGACCGCCGAAAGACACGCGGCCGCGGATCGCGAGCGAAACCATTCTGGGGAACGCGGTAGCGCCCCGCTCGGGTTTGATGAACCAGCGGGTTGGAGAGGTCACCGGCGAATCGTACCGGGATCCGGCTCGATTGTCAAAAGTTGTTGTCCTACTTACGCTTACGGTGCCAGCTCCGGACCAAAGGCCGCCCAATAGATGCCGATTTCTTCGCGACAGTTGACTATCCTCGCGCTGGCTCTCGTTGCCGGCTGCAGCAGCGATCCAGGGAACGACACCGGCGGTCCATCGGACAACCTGGCCACCTGCTCGGCATCGGGCTCGACCCCCATCGCCCTTGCCGTCGGCGAGTTTCGCACGATCGACGCCTCGCAGCAGGGAGACTGCATCTTCCTGCCAGGCGGCGCGACCGCGCAGGAGTACGTGGTTGTGGGGTATTCGGGCTTCGGGATTTCCACCAGCGGCGGGAGCGAGGCGTCCTATGCCCTGCAGTCCGTCGCGGGCATTCCGGCACCTGCCGCGCAGTTCGGCGGTGGTAGCCTCGGTACCGCCGCGCTGCCTGGGTCCGTTCCATCCACGGCCGCGCAGTTCGAACTGAACCTGCGCCGCGTCGAACGGGAGCTGGCGGCCAACCCGTTGATTCGCCCATCGCTGCGACAGCCGCCGGCCGCGGCGCCCGCCGTGGGGGACAAGGACTCGTTCAACGTCTGCGCCACCGCGGCGTGCAGCTCATTCGTGCGCGTGGGCGCCACGGTGAAATACGCCGGCAATCCGGGTGTGATCTATCTGGACGATCACGTCGCCGACGGGGCCGAGACCATCGAGCCGTCGGATATCCAGCAACTCGGCGCGCTGTTCGACGACTATCTCTATCCCACCGACACGACCGCCTTCGGGCGCGAATCGGACATCAACAACGACCAGCACATCGCCATCCTGCTGACCCCCGCGGTCAATAACCTCACGACCGACTGCTCCAACGGGCGTATCATCGGATTCACGTTCAGCAACGACCTCCTGCCCGGGGCGGCGGGCAGTAACCGGCGCGAAATGTTCTACACCATCACGACCTCCGCACCGACGGCAAAGTGCAAGGGCGTGTCGCGCGCGTCGGCGCTCGCCGCACTTCCGCCGACGCTGATCCACGAGATGCAGCACATGATCTCGTTCAACCAGCACGTGCTCCTTCGTTTCGGCCGCGACCAGGATGTCTGGCTCAACGAGGGATTGAGTCATTTTGCCGAAGAGCTCGGCTGGCGAACGGTTCCGTCGTCGCAATGCACCGATTGTTTCTCGGTCTTTGCCGGCGGTGACGTCGGCAACGCGTACTCCTATCTCGCCAACACCGACGGACAGTTTCTCATCGCCCCCGAAGCCACCGACGGCACCCTGGCCGAACGCGGCGCCGCGTGGCTCTTCGTGCGGTGGCTGGCCGATCATTTTTCCACCGACACGCTGCTGGGCACCGAGTTCACCAGGTCCCTGGAGGCGAGCGGCACAGTCGGCGCGACCCGCATCGAGCAGGTGACCGGAGTGGACTTTCCGACGCTCGTCGGCGAATGGCAACTGGCCAACTGGACCGATAACCTCCCGGGGTTTCCGCAGGGGGGTCTCCTCGACTACCGGACCTGGAACTTCAGGCAAGTTTTTGCCGACAACTTCCAGGTGTTGTTTCCCAAGCTCTTTCCGCTGACGCCGGATAGCACCGGCGGCGCCTACTCGCACACCGGCGTACTCCCGGCGGGATCGGGCCGGATGGTGCGCTTCCAGCTGGCGGCCGGGTCGCCGGGTGCCACGGTTCGACTCGCGGCATCGCTCGGAGGAGCCACGCTGACATCCACCATCGTTCCCTGGCTCGCCGTCGTTCGCACGCAATGAATTCGGCGGGAAGGAGGCGGCTCAAGATGGGAGTATTGATCGCGGCGGCCGCCCTCCTGCTGGGTTACGGCACGGCGTACGTGGCGTCGAGCGACGTGCGGTACATCTCGCGGGCCGGTTTCGAGGAGATGCGCATCCTCGGCCGCCGGGTCCCGATTCAGCACCTGGCGATCGATCCCAAGGTCCCGCTGGAAACTCGCGAGCGTGCAAAGCTCGTGGTCGAGGTCCGCGACTACGCCGCCCAACTCGGATTGCAGGCCAAGCAGACGTACACCACCTACAGCGATGTCGGCCGTGACACCTTGCTCCTGGTGTTGACCGCTTCGCCCCGGAACTGCATTTGTCCGGTCACCTGGCATTATCCCATCGCCGGACGGATTCCGTACAAGGGATTCTTCAACTTCGCCCAGGCTCGACACGTCGCAGCGGATTACTCGGCACGCGGTTACGACGTCAATCTCCGGCCTTCCGATGCGTTCTCCACGCTCGGCTGGTTCAACGATCCGTTGCTGTCGACCGCGTTGGCGTCGGATTCGGTCGAGCTGGCCGCGCTGGTCTTTCACGAGATCGCGCACAACACCCTCTGGGTCAAGGGCGCAACCGATTTCAACGAGAGCTTCGCGCAATGGGTCGGGTATCGCGCGGCGGCAGATTTCTTCCGGAGCCGCCACGATACCACGCTCGCGTTGCGGGCCGAGGGACGCTGGCACGACGAGCAGCTGCTGGGCGACTACTACGATCAACTGCTCTGGCGCCTCGATTCGCTCTACGCCCGGCATCTGTCGCCTGCGGCCAATGACAGCGGCCGGGCCGCGATCGCGCGATGGAGCCAGGATACGCTCGAGAACGGGTATGGGCCGCTGCTTCGCACCTACAGCATCGGCCACGCGACGGCGCGACCGATCAACAACGCGGCGCTGATCGGGGTGCGGCTGTACCGGACCAACCTGGATCTCTTCGCGGCGTGGGACCTCTCCAACGGTTATGACCTAACTCGCGCGGTGTACCGTCTGCACGAGCTCGTGGTCGATGCGGAGGGTCCGCAGGCTTTCCAGCGGATGCGAGCGGTGCTGCATCGCGAGCAGGGCCCGGCACGAGACTCGCTCGGCACCAGGGAATGACCCCGAAGGCAGGAGTGCGGATGAGGAATCCCGAGTTCGTGAAGCGTGAACAGGGCCGACTGCTCGGCGAGCTCGATGAGCTGCTCGCCATCCCCAGCATCAGCACATTGCCGGTCAACGCAGGCGACTGCCGGCGCGCCGCGGACTGGCTGGTTGATCACCTTCGCCGGCTGGGATGCGCGGCGAAGTGTCTCGATGGCCCCGGGCACCCGATTGTCTGGGCCGAGAGCCCGAAGGTGGCGGGCGCTCCGACGCTGCTGATCTACGGACACTACGACGTGCAGCCGGTCGACCCGTTGGACGAATGGGATTCGCCGCCGTTCGTGCCGACGGTGCGGGACGGCAAGGTGTACGCCCGTGGCGCGGCGGACGACAAGGGCCAGGTGTTCTGCCTGATCAAGGCGTACGAGGCGGCGTGCGACGCTCGGCAGCAGCCACCGCTCAACGTCCGTTTCATGATCGAGGGTGAAGAGGAGTGCGGCGGAGAATCCATAACGGCGCTCCTGGCCGTGGAGCCGGAGCGCGTCGCGGCCGACGCCGTGCTGGTCTGCGACATGGCGTATTACGCCAAGGGATGGCCCGCCGTCTACACGGCGCTGCGCGGCATCTGCTATGCTGAAATCGAGTTGCGGACCACCAGGCGGGATCTCCATTCCGGCACCTACGGCGGCGTCGCGCCCAACGCCGTGGAAACCTTGTGCCGGCTGCTCATGGACCTCAAGGGCCGCGACGGCGTGATCGACATGCCCGAGCTGTACCAGCGAGTGGATCCGCCGGCGAAGGCGGAACTGGAGGGATGGGCCGCATTGCCGTTCGACGAAAATGCGTTCATGCATGACGAGGTGACGTCACATGCGCTTACCGGAATTGAAGGACGCTCCATCTTCGAGCGCACGTGGGCACTGCCGACATTCGAAATTCATGGCATCCGCGGCGGCTTCACCGGCGACGGGGCGAAGACGGTGATTCCGGCCGCGGCGACGGCGAAGGTGTCGATGCGACTGGTACCGGCGCTGTCGTATGAATTTGCCCGCGAGCAACTCCGTGAGGCCTGCCGCCGGCTCGCGCCGGACTACGCCGACGTCGAGGTCCGCTTCATTCACGGCGCGGATCCGGTGCAGGTGGACGTGACCGATCCGGCGTTTCAGTTGCTCGATCAGGCGTTCCAGGAAGTGGTGGGGCGTCCCACGGTCTCAGTGCGCGCCGGCGGCTCGATCCCGGTGGTCACCGATCTCGCCCGCGGCGGCGCGCCGGTGCTGCTCAGCGGGATCGGCCTCCCCGATGACGGATTGCATTCGCCCAACGAAAAACTCGACCTGCAGCAGCTGTGGGATGGGATCAACGTCTTCGCGAGATTCTACGAGTTGCTGGGAGAGAAGCGTTAGGCGTTAGGCGTTAGGCGTTGGGCGTTAAGGCGATAACGCCTAACGCCTATTGCTTAGCGCCTATCCTCATTCGCTTCTCAACGCGGCGTTCGGATCCGCCCGCGCTGCGCGTAGCGCCGGGA
Organism: Gemmatimonadales bacterium; assembly: GCA_050732955.1. Lineage (GTDB taxonomy): Bacteria > Gemmatimonadota > Gemmatimonadetes > Gemmatimonadales > GWC2-71-9 > Palsa-1233. The sequence continues at coordinate 15,434 of JBOHRY010000245.1, forward strand.
TCCACCCTGCGGCAAGAGCAACGACAACCAGGATCCCACCCCCCGTAGCCAGCGTGGCCGGGTCGCGCGGCGAGGTGCCGAAAAGGAGGGGCCCAACCCAGCGCGCGACGGCGAAGACTACGGCCACGCCTATCGCCACCGCGATCAGCACGATCGCCAGCACTTCTCCGGTGACCAGTCGGACGATGTCGCGTGTTTGCGCTCCCAAGGCCACGCGGACTCCCATCTCGTGCTTGCGCTGCGTCACCCCGTAGCTGACGACGCTGTAGAGTCCCATCGCTGCGATCAGCAGCGCCAATCCGGCGAACACAGTGAACATTGTTGCGCCCAACTTCCACGAGCGTGTCTGGCGATCGATGATGCTGGCAAACGGCTTGATCCGCACGAACGACGCGCCAGGCATCGCCTGCTGCAGGGCGCGCCGGATTGGCTCGGCGCGCATCGTCGCCGGACCGCGGGTCCGGACGAATACGCCGCCGTCGCTCCCCGCGACGCCGATCGGGAGGTAATACATCAGCCCGGGGTCGGGCCCGAGCGAGCCCGTCTTGATGTCCTCGGCCACGCCGATCACTCGCGTGCACGGCATCGAGTCCGCACCGATCCGCACACACTGGCCGATCGCGTTCTGTCTCGGCCACAGTACCTGCGCCATCGACTGGCTCACCACCATCACGCGACTGGAGTCGGTGGTGTGCGCGTCGCTGATCGGCTCGCCGCGCAGGATGGCCGTGCCCATCGTGCGGAAATAGTCGCCGGAAATGTCCTGCTCCTGGAACAGGCCGAGTCTGGAGACCGAATCGATTCCGGTGATGTAGAGATCGTTGCCCAGTGTGAGTTGAAACGGGACGCTCACGATGCGCGACGCGGACTCGACATCGGAGCGCCTGCGGACGATGTCCAGCATCCTCCACATCAGTTCCTGGCGCTGGGTATCCGACAGCGCCGTTCCTCGCGTGCCAACCGATACCCAGAGCAGGCGATCCGCATCGTATCCCAGTCGCGTGGTGTTGGCCCGGTGCAGGCTCTGCACGAAGAGACCCGCGCCGACCAGGAGAATCAGTGACAGCGATGCCTGGACGATCAGCAGAGCGTTGCGTACGCGAGAACGCAGCTGACCACCCTGCCGTGCGCCGGCCTTGAGCGCCGTGGTGACGTCCACCCGTGTCGTCTGCATCGCCGGAACGATTCCGGCAATCGCGCCGGCGAGCAGGACGGCCGCCGCGGTGAATGCCAGCAGGCGACTGTCCGTCCACGTCGACACCACTGCCGAATCGGGAAGGAAGGCAGCCCGCACGATCGCTCCACCCCAGTGCGCGATCGTCAGTCCGAGAATGCCGCCGACGGCGGCGAGCAGCAGGCTTTCGACCAGTAACTGCCCGAGCAGTCGAGACCGGCTGATGCCGAGGGCGAGGCGCACCGCTGTTTCGCGACGGCGGGTCAGTGCGCGAGCGAGCAGCAAATTGCCGACGTTGGCGCAGGCGATGATGAGCACGATCGCGGCAACCGCAATCAGCCACGTGGCGACCTTGGAGTCCGATCCCTGATTCGGTCCCCGCTCGATCAGGAGTGGCGCCGCGATGGCCCGTGGCTGCGCGGCGGCTGCCGGAGCGGTGCCGGCGTCACCGGTGCGCTGCACGGCGTAGCTCCGGCGAAACGCGTTGCTGAGGTCGGCCGATGCCTGCGCCACGCTGACGCCAGGTTTGCGCCGTGCCACCATCGAGAGCCAGTTCCAGCCGTAGCCTCGCGCGTACTGATCTCCTCCGCCGAGCTCGACGGACGCTGCGGCGAGCGGCACGAACGCCGCCGGCGGCTCGGTGGCCAGCCCCATGAATCCGCGCGGCGCAACGCCGACAACGACGTAGGATTGCCGGCCGATCTGCACCGACTTGCCGATGGCGTCTGCTGCGCCGCCATACGCCATCCTCCAGTAGTCGTACCCGAGCACGGCCACCGCAGTACCTCCCGGCGGACGATCTTCCTCTGCCGTGAAGAATCGGCCGACGACAGGGCGGGCAGAGAAGAGTGGCCAGAACGATGCACTAACCGCCTCGACAGGAAGCTGCTGGACCGACTCGCCGGTGCCGAGTGCAAGCTGGTTGTCGAACACCGCTGCGGTGCCGGCGAGCGTCGACGACCAGTTGGTGAGGTCCCGGTACCGGTTATATGGCATCGCCGCCGTGGAACGTGCATGACCGTTTACGGTGCGAGTCAGGTAGACGCGATTGACCTGGGACGGATGCGGCAGGTACGCCGGCGGACGAAAGAGGAGGCGGTCAACGACGCCGAACATCGTGACGTTTGCGCCGATGCCGAGCGCGAGCGTGGCGGCGATCGCGAGGGTAAACAACGGCCGCATCCGGAGCCCGCGAATGGCGAACCGGAGATCCTGCGCGACGTTGGCGAATCGTTCACCGGCGTGGAGCCGCGCGGCGTGGGTTTGGTCGATCGCCGTCAGTCGCCGTCGGAGTGTGGGCACGTCGCCGAACTGCCGTTCCGCCTCGAGCCGCGCATCGCCGGGCGAGAGTCCACGAGCCTCCAGCTCCGCGAGCCGCATCTCGAAGTGAAAGGCGATCTCGTCGTCCACACCGCGCTCGACGTCGCCCCGATCGAGGCGAAAGATCCGCCTGACACCGGGCCACCGGATCATGGTATCACCTCACGCGGTCTGGAGCACCTTGAAGACGGCGCGCGCGTAGCGTGACCACCGCTCGCTTTCGCGGCGAAGTTCGCGCCGACCCGCTGCCGTCAACTGGTAGTACTTGGCCTTGCGATTGTGGTCGGAGAGTCCCCACTGCGACGCGAGCCAGCCGCGCTTTTCCATACGGTGGAGCGCGGTATAGAGTGCTCCTTCCTGGATCTGCAAGGCGTCATCGGTGGTGTCGCGTACCCACTGGACCACGGCGTAGCCGTGACGCGGTCCCCAGGTCAGGGCCTTGAGCACCAGCACGTCGAGCGTCCCCTGCATGAGATCGAGATCCTGCGGCGGCAACGCACCTTCCCATCAAGTGTTCATGGGAAGCTACGGCGCCCGGGCCGCCGTGTCCAGCCCCCTCAGCTGTTCAGGGGACTGGACCGGCCGGCCTACTTGCTCCACGGCGGCGTAATGCCGTTCATTCGCGCGTACGCGATCAGCTGGCCGAGATGCTCGTGCAGGTCGGCCGTCATGCCGATGCCGGTTTCCATGACGGTGTAGTCACGCCCAAAGAGTTTCCGGCTGCCCACCAGCGAGTCTGCTGGGATCGCCATCAACGTCGCCTTGGTGTAGGCGAAACCGTCAGTGAGATACTTGAGCACGCTGTCCTTGCTCGAGTTGGCCTCGAAGTTCTTGAACGCGTCCTGGCCTCGCGGAATCACCGGTGAGCGCGGCCCGCCGAACGACATCGGCGTGTAGATGTAATGCTCGCTCGCGATGTGCATGAAGACTTCACCGAACGACCGCACTCCCGCCGCGGGTCGCCAGGAATACTTCTCGGCCGGCACCGCATTGGCGAGCGCCACCACCTTGCTTTGCAGCGTGTCGAGATCGGTGAGGAACTGCTTGCGGTACTCGACGGCCGACGCGCGATCGGGCGCGGCCTGTGCGACGAGGGGTGCGGTCGAGGCCCAAACACCGGCGGCGACAACGAGTGCCCGCAGGGGAAGGTGAGTCATGGATCAAGCTCCGATGGAAAGGGTGAGGCTTCCCCAGTCTTATGGTCCGGAGTCGTGCCGGGTTTCACTACCTTGCCGGGTTCTTACAATCGTGACCGGGCGCACCTCGCCGCCTCCCATCTCATATCACAAAGTCGCGGGGCGGCAGTGGTCCTCCTGAGCGAGGACCGATAGGAAGCGCTCGGCGCCGCGGGATTCGGTGTGAGGGAAGGAGCGCTACCGCCGCTTTGCCCGCTTGGCCATGATCGCCTCGATCTCGGCGATCTCCCGCGGCGCCGTGCTCAACCGCTCGAGTCCCGTCGGCGTGATCGCGTAGTCATCCTCGATCCGGACGCCGGTCATATCGTACTTCGCCACCGCCGGCCGCACCGCGGCGATGAACTGGCGATTGCGCGGCGTATCGGGCAGGACGTCGAGCATCTTGGACGAGATGTAGATGCCCGGTTCGATGGTAAAGGCGTCGCCGACCTGATAGTTGGGACCGGCCTGTACGTAGTCGTGCACCGCGACGCCGAGGCCATGACTGATGCCGTGAATCATCCAGAACGAGGCCTGTGTCGGCAGCGGGGGTTGCTGGCCCGCTCCGCCGCCGCGGCGTCCGTCGCCCACGGAGCTGACTGGCGGATCGTACGTCGCATCCGCACTCTCGACCAGGCCCAGGCGGGCGAGCCCCGCGGCGCGAATCACGACTGACGAATCGACCGATGCGGCGCGCGACATTCCCGCCTTGGCGTTGCGCTCGGCGGCCGCCTGCGCGTCGCGCACCAGCTGGTAGAGCTGACGTTGTGCTGCCGTGTACTTGCCGCTGACCGGAATCGTGCGCGTCACATCGGCGGCATAACCCTGGTACTGTGTCGCGGCGTCGATGACCACCAGGTCGCCCGGACGCGTCGGGCCGCGATCCAGCATGTAATGAAGCAGTGTCCCGTCGGAGCCCGAGCCGACGATCGAGCCGTACGCCGGCCGCTCGCCGCCGAGCCGCAGGAAGGTGCTCTCCAGCACGGCCTGGATGTCGTATTCGTGCTGCGGCTCGGCCATCTCCAGCACGGCGCGATGGCCCTTCGAACTGATTTCGGCCGCCTTCACCAAGAGGGCTATCTCCGCGGGCGACTTCATAGCGCGCAGCTGATTGACCAGCGGATGTGCGTTGCGGACGGTGAGGCCCGGGTGCGATGCCTCGAGCGCCTTGACGAATTCCTGGCCGCGGGTGAGCGAGTCGGCGCGCGCGAAATCCGCGTCCTCGAAGTCCACCAGGGAATAGAAGGGCAGGTGAGTCGCGACGAGCGAATCGACCATGCCCGGCAGCGCACTCGCCGACCGCGCCGCGACGCCCAGAGTCCTTGCGAGTTCGCCGGTGTCGGCACGCTGGCCGTAGTAGAACGCGGTGCGAGCCTGCAGCCGCGTGACGAAGAGCGTCGTGCTCGCGTGACCGCCGCGTGCCACGATGACGAATGCCGCATCGGGTTCGTCGTAGCCGGTGAGATAATGGAACGCCGGCAGCTGGAAGAACCGCGAGAAATCGGTCACCAGCGTGCGACCGCCGAATGCGATGACGATCCCGCTGTCGATCTTGGCCGCCAGCGCGTCTCGGCGCGCGGCGTACTCCGCGGCGGGGATCTGTCCATGAGCTGCCGTGACAGTGAGCAGTACCAGACCGGCCAACCAGCTTCCCATGCGCTTCATGCGGTCTCCTCGACAACGGGGGTGACAAACGCGCGCTCGTTCCGGGCAATCACCATGGTCGCGACGGCGTTCCCGATCACGTTGGTGATGGCGCGCGCCTCGCTCATGAACCGGTCCACGCCCAGGACCAGCGCGATCCCCTCCACGGGAACGACGCGGAGCGCCGAGAGTGTGCTTGCCAGCACGATAAAGCCGGAGCCGGTGACTCCGGCAGCGCCCTTCGAGGTGATCATCAGCACCGCCAGGACACTCAGCTGCTGCCCGAGCGAGAGGTGCACGCCATACGCCTGCGCGATGAACAGCGTTGCCATCGAAAGATAGATCGACGTGCCGTCGAGATTGAACGAATATCCGGCGGGTACCACCAGGCCGACGACCGAACGGGCGCACCCGTAGCGTTCGAGCTTGTCGATGATCCGCGGCAGCACCGCCTCGCTCGATGAGGTGCCCAGCACCACGAGGATCTCCTCGCGAATGTATCGCAGCAGGCGCCAGAGCGAGAAGCCCGACAGCCGGGCCAGTGCGTTCAATACCACAAAGATGAAGATGGCCATCGTGAGATAGACGCAGAGCATGAGACGGCCCAGCGTGAGCAATGCGCCCACGCCGAAATTGCCGACGGTAAATGCCATCGCCCCGAACGCCCCGATCGGAGCGACTCGCATCACGATCGCGACAATCTTGAAGAAGATCACTTCGAGGTACTCGAGGCCGTGGATCACGGGTTCGGTGATCTCGCCCAGCGACGCCAGTGCTATCCCGAACAGGATCGAAAAGAAGACCACCTGCAGGATCTCGCCCTGCGCGAACGCGCCCACCACGCTCGACGGCACGACATGGACAAGAAAATCGATCATCGAGAGCGGCGGAGCATTGGTGTATGCCGACGCATCGCCGGTCGCCAGCCGGGCAGCATCGATGCCATGCCCGGGGCGTACCAGGTTGACCACGATCAGGCCGATCGCGAGGGCGAACGTCGTCACCACTTCGAAGTAGATCAGCGCCTTGACCCCGACCCGTCCGACCTTGCGGAGGTCGCGGGTGCGTGCGATGCCCAGTACGATGGTCAGGAAGATGACCGGCGTGATGACCATCTTCACGAGATTGATGAAGGTGTCGCCGAGCGGGCGCATGGCCCGGCCGCTGGCCGGCGCCAGCGCGCCGAGGAGTGCGCCGCAGGCGATCGCCAGGAGCACCTGCACGGTCAGGTTGCGACTGAATTGTCGAGCCATGGAATTGCGGGAAGCTTACACGGCGCGATCCGTCAGGGCAAAGACGGTTCCTGCCGTTTTCCTGTCTTCCTTCTGCCGTTCAGTTCTCGTTGTCCGGTCGGATCACCTTGAAGTCGCCGCCGACGCCCGGCGCGCCGGCTTTGGGCGGCGCCATGCGGTTCAGTCCAGGCAGCGTTGGCGTCACCGGCAGCATCCGGAGCTGCGCCGGCGTCAGCAGCGACCGCGCCCGGCTGTTGGCGTCGGCGAGCATGCGCTGGATCACCGGCTGCGCCTTGCTGAGCCGCGAGCTCAGTTGCGAATCGTCGATCTTGCGACCCTTGCGGATCACGTACTCGAAGACTGGCTCCATCGCCGAGTCGCTGCGCGCCCTGAACTCGCGACTGATGGCCTGGAGCTCGGTGACCTGCTGGGGGCTCAGCGCCATGGTGTCCTTACGCACCAGGATCTGCTGGACCGGATCGCGGGTCATCCGCGACAACTTGTCGCGGATCTGATCCGCGGTGTACGGCGGCTGCTTCCCGCTCGGCAGAAGACCCATGCTGAGCGCCATCGGCGCCGTAGGCGGTCCGCCGAGCTTGTACTCCAGCCCCAGCTGCATCTGGAACGGCGGATAACGATGGCGCGCCGTGCCGAAGTTGGTCGGTTGGCCGAAGAGCTGGTTCACCTGGTACTTGTATGTCCGGGTGACGGGATCGAACCCGGTGACGGCGAGCAACTGGTTCTGGGCGCTCTGGCTCAAGGCGCCACGCCCGAGCGGAGTATTCTCGAGACCGAAGAGGCGGACCAGCGCACCGCTGGTGTTCTGCATGGTGGTCGTGAGCCGGAGCCGGTCGCCCCAGCCAAAGCTGCGCGGCGGTTGCCAGTTGATGTTGAAGTCGAGCCGTGCCTGCCATTGCGTGGTGCAGCTGTTTACCCCGGCGGTTCGTCCCAGCTGCTTCTCCAGGCAATCGCGCGCGCCACCGGGCGCGTTGGCAAGGAGCTGCCGCATCTGCGTCGCCAGCGCGGTGTCGTGGGTCGTTGCGGGATTGGGAATGAATGCCAGGTCGTTCGACAATCCGTCGCCATTCAGGTCGCCCGCCACCGACGGCGTATACGGTGTCCCCGAATAGACGTTCAGCTGCATGTTGACGTTGAACCACCACGCCCGGAACGACGCGTTGGTCCGAATCTGGTGCGTCGGCTGGTTGCCGGAGACCCATCCTTTGGCAAAGGGATCGCCACCGAGGGCGTAGCTCCCGCCGCCGCCGAATCCGAAGTTGGAGAATCCGCCCAGGCTGATGACGCGGAAGCCACCAAAGCCGCCGCCACCGCCGCCACCGAGTCCACGCTGTTCCTGCCGCGAGCGGTTGAGAACGTACGTGGCGGACAATGTCAACTTGTTGTGCAGCAGCGGATGCGGCGGCGCGAACGTCGCCTGGAGCTGCGCGGTGTAGCCGTGCAGGTCCGAAATCACGTCCTGCACCGCACCGTAGTTCTGGTTGATCCGGTACGCTCCCGGCGCCACCAGGCCGGTGGTCGGAACGATCGCATCCGGCTGGACGAACACCGGCCTGTTGTCCTCGTCGGCCAGGTTGAACTGGACGGTCCGATTGAGGTTGAGATCAAGGGCGCTCTGCAGGTTGACGGTATAGCTGTAGAAGCCGGTCAGGGCCAGCGTCCACTTCGCCGGAATGCGGATGCCATCGATTCCCAGATTGGCGCGCCAGACCAGCTGGTTGTGGAACGCCGGATCATATACCTGCACAGTCGGCACATTGGTCGCGAACGTTCCCGGCCCGCTGCCATCGAGACAACTGCTCGGCACGTTGCCATTGAGGTCGTTCCAGTCCGGGATCGGCGTGGCATCGCCGACGCAAGTCAGCACCCGGCGCGTGTTAGGAAGCCCGGTCTGATCGATCAGGCCTGCGATACTGCCGTTGTCGAGCGGACTGCCATAGCCACCGATCGAACCGGTGATGGCATAGCCCGGCGCCGTCGAGGTGCGCGGCGTACCGAGAAGCGCCTGGATGAACTCCGGACTCAGGCCCGCGGGAAGGTTGCCGAGATTGATCGGGCCGCCCTGACCCATCGGATTGCCCATGCCGCGCCGCTTCGCCGACGCCCAGGAGAAACCGAGCCGCGGTGTGACGAATCGCGAGTGCGGGATGACGTCGGTCTTGAGTCCGAACGCCTGGTCCACCGCGGGGTTGTAGTCGGGCGCCGTGCCGGGAAAGGCCGCATCGTAGCGGAGGCCACCCTGGAACTGAAGCGCCTTGCTTGCGTTCCATTCGTCGCCGAGCCAGAGCGCACCGGTAAATCCGTCGCTCGAGCGCTGGAAGCTCGTCAGCGTCCGGCTATACGATGCCGGACGGTTGGCCGCGAGATCGGCGAGTGTCTGGTACGAATATGACCCGAACTGGTTGTTGGCGGAAAAACTCGTCGCCCAGCTGTACTCGATCTCCTGCCCGATCTTGACGCGATGTTTGCTGTTCGATGGGATCCAGGAAAACTCGTTCCGGGTATCCCAGTCGTGCGACGTGTTGAGATTGACGCCCGATCCGCCGCCGAAGCTGATGCTGCCGAGGCCGGTCTGCCCGTTGTCGAATATCGTTCCGACTCTCACGTTCGCGCTCGGCAACTGCGCGTAGGGATCGGTGGTGAAGTGGCTATAGTTGAGCGTGCTGTTCAGCTCGTCCAGGAAGCCGTGGACGTAACCGGTCAGCCGCGCCGACAGGAACTGGAACTGATTGACGTTCTTCGATCCGAGCGTCGGGTACGAAAATGGTGCCTGACCGGGTGACCCGTTGTGTCCCCAGAATCCGTTGTGGGTGACGCGCAGCTGGGTCGTGGCCTTCGGGGTCCAGTCGATGACGGTCGTGGTGTTGTAATTGCGGTTTTTCTGGTTGTCCGGCAGGCCCGGAAGCGTAACCGGGACGCCGAGGCCGTTGAGCGCATTCGAGATCGCGGCGATCGTGTCGCGCACGAATCCGTACTGCGAAATGATCGACTGCGGCGGATCGAGCAGCGAGTACACGTCCGCTTGGCGGTCGTTGATGTTCCACGAAAACTGGTAGTGCAACTTCTTCTTGATGATCGGCCCGCCGAGACCGCCGCTGTTGCCGGCGAGCTGCGGAATCGGCCGCGGCCAGTCGGGGTCGGTCCACGCCAGGTGGCTGTCGGCGAAGTTGACGCGCGTGGTCATCGCGAAGAGGTCGGAGCCGCCCCTGAGAATCGTTGCGGTCTGTCCGCCGGAAAATTGACCGACGCTGGGATCGGCCGACGTCTGGATCACCCGCGAACCCGCGATGGCATCCTGCGGTACGTTGTTCCCGCCGAACCTGGCGCCGTCGAGCGTCGCATTATTGGCGTTCACCCCGGCGCCGAGCACCGAGAAACCGCTGTCACCCAAGGAGAGGATTCCGGGGATCTGCGCAGCGAGCGACATCAGGTCGGTCGGATCGAGTGAGAAGAGCGCGCCGGTCAGCAGGTTCTGTTCGATGCCGCCGATCGACGCCTCGTCACCCTTGGGCTGCAATCGCTGCGCGGCGACGGTGATGGTGTCCAGTTCGTACGCCAGCTCCTTGAGAGTGGCGTCGGCGACGAGGACGCTGGTGAGCCCGGTGCGCGTTAGCCGTGTGTTGAACGGCGAGTAGCCGATCTTGCGGAAACTGATCAGGTAATCGCCTTCCGCATTCGGGAAGAGCGCAGTGAAGATTCCCTTGTCGGTGGTGTGTGCCGTCAGGACTGCCTGGGTCGCCAAGCCGGTGATTGTGACCGAGACATCAGCGAGCGGCTTGTGATCCGTGCCAGTCACCCGGCCACGGACGATCTCGGTCCCCTGCGCTGCGAGGCCGAAGGGGACGACCAGCAACGCCAGCAGTAGATGATACTTGCGTACCGTTTCATGGAGAGACACAGCCCGAACTGCCGGAATCGCTGGAATTCGCATTCACCGTCCCAAAAGGCTCAGGGTGATTCGGGCCCGCGGGCTCTGCGGGGATCTTACCGTCCGGATATCTACGGGTTCAAGGGATTGGTACGCCCGGCCGCCGTGAATTGTTACAGATGCTCGCCGCAATGAATTCCCGACTCTGCTTTGATGCCTCGCTACGCAGTCACGTTGCAACCGAACTGGTCTCAGATGGGACAGCGCCATACGGCAAACGGTTTCTGTGGGCAGTGATCTCGGCCCGGCCGGTTGCACGAGGGCCGGTCAACCGGCCCCGACATCCTCCTAATGCCTAACGCCCAACGCCTAACGCCCTCACGCCCTCATCCCTAATCGATCGCCGGTCGCAACTCCGCTGCTGTGCACGGCAGGTCGAGCACAGTGGGGGTCAGTCCCGGCGACGTCGCCTCGATCTTCATCCGTCCGGCCACTCGATCGCTCTGCGCGATGAGGGAACAGAGTCCGTTGAACGCGCGACGGCTCGGCTCCTTGTCCGATTCGTGACTGCTGGGATCGCCGTTGCCGACGCCGAGCAGATGTCCCGCGCCGGTGATGATGAATGCCACCGGGTTGTCCGCGGTCGGTACCACACGACCGGCCGCGTCAACGATCTCGACGCCGATCACCGCGACATCCTCGCCGTTGGCGAGGATCGACGGCCGATCCGGTCGCAACACGATCCCGGCCGCCGGGCCGGTCGTTTCGCGTTTCGCCGTCATCACCTGTGCCTGACCGTTGAACCCGCGGGCCTCGATCACACCGGGGGCGTACGGTACGCGCCAGACGAGATGGGAGTTGCGCGACATCGACTGCACTCCGGCACTCCTGCCGTTCACCAGCAGTTCCACACGATCCAGGTTGCTGTGGACCCAGACCTCGATCTCCTGGCCTTCCTTCCCGGCCCAATTCCAGTGGGGAAAGAGGTGCAATACCGGCTGGTCGCCCCACCACGATTGGTAGTAGTAGAAGTTGTCCTTCGGGAATCCGCAGGTGTCCATGATACCGAAGTGCGAGTTGATGCACGGCCATTTGTATGGCGTCGGCTCGCCGCGATAGTCGAAACCGGTCCAGACGAAGCCGCCACCGAGCCACGGTCGCGCCGCGTACGTCGTCCACCACGTCTCGGCGCGCGCCGCCCACGGCGGGAAGTTGAGGTCGTAGGCGCTGACGTATCCCTTCTCGGGGTCGTTCGCATACACGCCGCGCGTCGACACCGTGCTCGCCACCTCCGAACCCATCGCCGGCTGCTTCGGGAATTGCGCGTGGAACTTGTCCATGCGGGGCCCGTCGCCGTAGTTGAATCCCTGCACGTCCACCACCAGCGAGAATCCCGCTCCCCATCCGCCATTCATTGCTGCTGTCACCGGCCGCGTCGGATCGAGGCTCCGAACCAGCCGCTTGAGCGTGCCGGCCATTCGCACGCCGCGACTATTGCCCTGGTCGCTGCCCTCCTCATTGGCGAGCGACCACGCAAAGACGCAGGGGTGATTGCGGTCCCGACGGATCAGTCGCTCGAGCTGGCCGCGGCCCTCGGCCTCGGAGGAGAAGGTGCGATTCTCGTCGAGCACCAGCATGCCGAGCCGATCGCAGGCATCGAGCAGCTCGGGCGTCGGTGGATTGTGGGACGTGCGATAGGCGTTGCAGCCCATCGCCTTGAGCCGCTCGATACGGTATTCCTGCAGGCGGTCGGGAAGCGCCGCACCAACACCGGCGTGATCCTGGTGATTGCAGGTTCCCTGGAGCACCACGTGACGGTCATTGAGAAAGAAGCCGTGGTCGGGATCCCAGCGCATGGTGCGAATCCCGAAGGCGGTGTCGTACTTGTCGACCGCTGCTCCGGCAAGCTCGACTGTCGTGTGCAACGTGTACAGCGCGGGTGTCTCGATCGACCAAAGCTGCGGGTGAGAAACGGGGAGTTTCTGCGTCACCTCGACGCTGCTCCAGGCCGGAATCCGCACGGCGGTCGATCGGACCGCTGGCAATGCGCGCCCCGCTGGCGTGCGAACCGCCTGGGCCACTCGGCAGGTCACGGCGCTGTTGCTGTCGTTCTGGATCGTGGAAGTCACGACAACGTCGGCGGTCGTCCCAGCAACGCGCGTCGTGACGAACGTGCCCGATGGCGCCAGATGGACCGGATGCGTCTTCACCAGCCACGCGTGGCGATAGATCCCGGCGCCCTCGTAGAACCATCCTTCGTGCTCGGTCGCATCGACCCGCGCGACGAGCACGTTGCGCCCGCCAAGCGTGACCAGGTCGGTGACGTCGGCGCGGTACGGGGCGTAGCCGCTGAAGTTCCGCCCCACCAGGTGACCGTTCAGCGCGATGAGCGCATCGCGGAAGATGCCGTCGAATTCGAGGGTGATCCGCCGTCCGGCGTCCTCCGGCGGCAACGTGAAAACGCGCCGGTACCACCCGATGCTGGTCGCGGGATAGTTGCGCCCGAGCGGGTGATCGCCGAAGTCGTTGAGCTCCTCCGCATGAACCAAGGGAAGTTCGACGGCCCAGTCGTGCGGCAGGTCGATCGCCCGCCAGCTACTGACGTCGAAGTTGCCGCGCGACGGTTCGAAAAGCTCGCCGGACTTGCCGTACTCCGAGTTCTGATCGCCCCCGTGCCCGAATCCGAAGTCCTGGGTCAGGTCGTTGGCATGCCCGAGATGAAATCGCCAATTGCGATCAAGCAGCAGGCGTTCCCGTCCAGATGTTACGCGGCGGAGCGATCGAGAGCGGGGAAGCCACGCTGCCATCGTCGCGGCGACCCCGGTTCGAAGCAGTTGGCGGCGGGACCAGTCGGGCATGGGACTCCTCGGTGATGACCGTTCAGACAAAGCTACCGCCGGCCGGTACCGTCGGTCCGTCAACCTCCGGCGCGTCCAGTACGTTACACCAGAAGATCTGGCCGCAGGTGCGCCCACTGTGGCCCGCTTTCTCTCCCGGCACCAAGGCTCCAATGACCCGACAGCACGACGCGCCGCCCGTGGCACTTCCGGTACCGTCGCGATTCCTTCCGGTGTTGCCGCTGCTGTTCATCGGCAGCGGTGCGGCGGCGCTGATCTACGAAATCGTCTGGTTCCAGCTGGTCGAGCTCGTGATCGGTTCATCCGCCGTGTCCCTCGGCGTGCTGTTGGGGACGTTCATGGGCGGCATGTGTCTCGGCTCGCTGCTGCTGCCGCGGATTGTGTCGCCGCGGGCCCATCCGCTGCGGGTATACGCGCTGCTCGAATCCGGGATCGGCCTGCTCGGATTGCTGATCATCTTCGGCCTGCCCGCGCTGGGCAGCGTGTATGCGTCAATTCCGGCCGGCGGACTCTTCGGCATCGTCCTGCGCGGGATATTCTGCGGCATCACCCTCCTGGTGCCGACCATGCTGATGGGCGCCACCCTGCCCGCCGTCGCCCGGTGGGTCGAGACGACCCCGACCGGTGTGTCGTGGCTGGGATTCTTCTACGGCAGCAATATCGCCGGCGCGGTAGCGGGGTGTGTGGTGGCGGGCTTTTTCCTGCTGCGTGTGTACGATATGGTCACCACGACATATGTCGCGGTGGCGATCAACGCGATTGTCGCGGCGCTGGCGTGGCTGGTGGCGATGCGCGCGCCGCACGCGGCAGTCGTGGAGCGCACCGGTCCATTGGAGTCGCACCCGGGTGCGGGCACGGTGTATTTCGCGATCGCACTCTCCGGGACCACCGCGCTTGCCGCCGAAGTGGTGTGGACGCGGCTGATGTCGCTGCTGCTTGGCGCGACGGTGTACACCTTCTCGCTGATACTCGCCGTCGTCCTGGTCGGATTGGGATTGGGAAGCAGCGCTGGATCGTATCTTGCTCGCATCGTCCGGAATCCGCGCGCAGCGCTGGGGTGGTGCCAGCTGCTTCTACCCGTGGGCATCGGTTGGACCGCATACATGATCGCGCGCTCGTTGCCGTACTGGCCGGTCAATCCCTCGCTCTCGACGCATCCGTGGCTGGCGCTGCAGTTCGACCTGATGCGGGCCGGCTGGGCGATCCTCCCCGCGACACTGCTCTGGGGCGCGAGTTTTCCGCTGGCGATCGCGGCGGTGGCGGTGCCGGGTACCGATGCCGGCCGACTCGTCGGCCGGGTCTACGCAGCCAACACGGTGGGCGGGATCGTCGGCGCCATCGCTTTCTCCCTGATAGTGATTCCCGCCATCGGCACCCAGAATGCGCAGCGCCTGATGATCGCGCTCGCGGCGTTGTCGGGCGTCGTGATGCTCGTCCCCGCGGGCGTGGCAGTGAGAGCGCGGTGGCCGCGAGTCGTGGCGCCGATCGGCATGACGCTTCTGGCGGTGCTCCTCGCGATTTCGGTCGGCGCGATCCCGCCCGGGCTGATCGGCTACGGCCGTTTCCTGCCGACCTACTCCTCACTGCCGGCCTTCCTTTATACCGGCGAGGGGATGAACTCGTCGATCGCCGTCTCCGAACTGCCCAACGGCTACCGGAACTTCCACGTCAGCGGCAAGGTCGAGGCATCGTCCGAACCGCAGGACATGCGGCTGCAGCGACTTCTCGGTCACCTGTCGGCGCTGGTGCAGGGTGATCCGCAATCGGTGCTGGTCGTGGGATTTGGCGCGGGCGTCACGGCCGGATCGTTTGTGCCGTATCCCGGAATCAAGCGAATCGTCATCTGCGAACTCGAACCGCTCATTCCGCGCTCGATCGGGCCGTTCTTCCGCAAGGAGAACTACGATGTGCTGCAGGACCCGCGAGTCGAGATCGTCTACGATGACGCGCGGCACTTCATCCTGACCACGCGCGAGAAGTTCGACATCATCACCTCTGACCCGATCCATCCCTGGGTTCGCGGTGCCGCCACGCTCTACACGAAGGAATACCTCGAGTTGGCGCGAAACCATCTCAACCCGGGTGGCGTGATGACCGAGTGGGTGCCGCTCTACGAGAGTCAGGCCGACGCGGTCAAGAGCGAGATCGCGACCTTCTTCGCCGCGTTTCCCGATGGCACCGCGTGGGCCAACAACGAGGATGGACACGGTTACGACCTCGTGATGCTCGGCCAGGCCGGGCCGACCCGACTCGATGTCGCGGCGATCGACAACCGCTTGCATGAGCCCGCGAATGCCGCGGTGGCGGCTTCGCTTCAGGAAGTGGGGATCACGTCACTGGTTGACCTGTTTGGCAGCTACGCCGGGCGGCGCGCCGACCTGGCTCCGTGGCTCCAGGACGCGGTGATCAACCGCGACCGGAACCTTCGCCTGCAGTACATCGCGGGTCTGGAGAACAACACCTACGACAATGCCGCGATCTTCGACGAGTTCACCCGGTACCGGAAATTTCCCGAGGATCTCTTCCTCGCCAGTGACGCATGGAAGAGCGCGCTGAGCAGCTCGATGGGGCTGAGCCGGCCCTGAGGCCTACTTTGCCGCGAAGAGATCGAGCGGAATGATCCGGTCGGTGCGATTGAGCACCGGATTCTGGGCGATGTCCTGCAGATACTCCTCGCTGTTCCGGTCCACCTTGGGCCAGTCGCGAATGTGGTCTGGAGCGAAGAGGCCGCCCATCACGCTCATGACGCCGACGATCGGCTCACTGGTCTTGTTCTCGTATACGGACACCAGCCGGTAGGTCCGGCCGACGCGGAGGTGCGGCCCGCGGCCCTTGATGGCCAACAGCTGGCGCGATACACCGATCACCTCGCCGGCGGCGTTGTGCAACGTGTGCACCCGCGCGAGCACCTTTCCGGTGCGCACGTCTTCCAGCCGCATCTCGACGCCGTGGTCGTGCATGTGTCCGCCCACTCCCAGCAGGCGGCCGCTCACCGGTACGGTGAATTCGAAGGACTTGGAATTGCCGCCAGGCGGAACCGTGTACGAATCGGGCAGGCCCGGATGATTGTTGACGTCCACCTTGAACGGCAGGACGGCGACCGGGCGCGGCGTCAGGTTGGCGGGAGCGGTGATCAATTCAAACCGGAGGTTGACCCCGTCGAGCTCGTGGCCGGTGTCGTTGTTCCACATCAGGAAGACGCCAACTTCCTGGCCGGAGTCCATCGGCATACCGACGCTGCGCGGCAGCTTGATCGCGGCTGTCTCCTCGCCGATGCCGAGGACGCGTTCTGCCTCCGGATACACCAACTGACGGCGATCGAAATTGACGAATTCCATGTGATGCATCGTGCGCTGCGGCATCACGTTGCCGTTCTTGTCCGTGATCGTGAGCTTGAACCCGCGCAGCCAGGAATTCTCGGGCCAGGGAAACTTCACGAGGAGTTGTTCCTGGTGCGCGGCGTGACCTTCGCCCATGCCGGCCATGTTCATCATCGGCATGCCGCCGTCCATTGCCATCGGCGGGAGGTTCCAGGGCCCGGTGGTCACAATGACGTCATGGGTGACGGAATCGAGCCGGACGTGAACCGGCGCGTGCGGGATCCGTGCCATCTGCATGTCGGCCGCCATCGTCTGCGCGCCCAGTCGCGTGGACGATGCGACCAGGACCGCGACACGCAATGTCCACCGGCGGGCTCGACCCATTGGAATCTCCGACTGCTGAGTTATTGCGGTGATACCGACACCGGCTGGCGGCCCTGAGAGTAACGCAATGTCGATTGCCGTGCAGCGCGGGTCAAGAGTGTCGAGGAATCTGACAGCCGGATGACAGGGGATAGGCGTTAGGCGTTAGGCATTGAGCGTTAGGCAACCGCCGGCGGGCCCATAATGCCAAAGACCCAAGGCCCAATGCTTAACGCCTAATGCTTAACGCCTAATGCCTACTGCTGCCCCAACGCCGCCAGCGCCGGCACCCGCGACGCCTTCCACGCGGGGACGAGTACCGCCACGACCGCCGAAGTCGTGAGGACAGCCAGCGCACCGAGTGCCGATCGCATATCGGTGGGATTGACTCCGTGCAGCTGACCTCTGAGCAGGCGGCTGGCGAACCAGATCAACGGCACGCTCGCGAGCGTGCCCATCGCGACGAGCACCAAGGCATCCCGGACCACCATCCCGATCATCGCGCCAGGCCGGGCACCCAGGGCAATGCGCAGCCCGATCTCGCCGGTGCGGCGGGTCACGGTGTACGTCATGATGCCGTAGAGACCGATCGTCGCGAGCAATAACGCCAGTGTCCCGAATCCCGCCGTGACCTGGGCCAGCAGGCGTTGCTGCGCGATCGATTCACGCATCGACACGGTCAAGGGAAGTGCATCGTCGATGGGCAGCAGCGGATCCTGAGCGACCACGGCCGCGCGAACCGCGGCGACGAGACGCGCCGGATCGCCGGCCGTTCGTATCTCGAAATTGATTTCCGACGGCGTCCCGTTGAGCTGCTGATCGAACGACGTGTAGAGCCGGCGTGGAAGATCGCCATCGAGCCGATGGTCCCTGATGTCGCCGATCACGCCGACCACCTCGACCGACGTGCTGTCGTCGATCTTGAACGACCGGCCGATCGGATCGGTCGAGTGGAAATAGAAGCGCGCGAACCGTTCATTGACGAGCGCGGTATGGCGTCCGTGGAGCGCTGCCTCCTGGCTCGTGAAATCGCGCCCTTCGACCAGGCGGGCGCCGAGTGCCGTGACGTAGCCGGGTCCGACCTGGTCGGACGCCGACAAGCTGTCGTCGCTGGTCTGGCCGCTCCACCCTGGAATCATCGGCGCCGTGGCCGATTCGGTGCCACTGAAGATTCCGTTTTCGGAGTACGTCACGCCGCGGATTCCTGGAATCGCCGAGAGGCGCGCGGTCAGTGTGCGCGTCAACTGGGTGAGCGCTTCGCCCGCGTAGCCACGCGACCGCGAATCCACCGAAAGCATCAGGATGTGATCCCGGTCGATGCCGGTGCCAGTCTGCTCCAGATTGCGGAGGCTCTGCACCAGGAGCGCGGCACCCATCAGGAGAACCAGCGACAAAGCGATCTGCCCGGCGATCATCACCTTTCCTGCCGGGAAACGCTGGCCGCGCGCACCCAGGCCTCCGACGGCTCCGCGGGCGCGGAGTCCGGCGGCGAGGTCCAGCCGCACGGATCGAACGGCCGGCAGCAGACCGAAGAGCATCACCGCGAGGACCGAGAGTCCGAGGGTGAACCCGAGCACGCGCAGGTCGAGTCGGATCATTAATGCAGTTTGACCAGCCGCCACCAGCGACACCAGCAGGCGTCCACC